>DATJTM010000158.1:0-2378 GCA_035503395.1 Luteitalea sp. | reverse complement strand
ACGCGATGAACGGCGTTCGCGGTGTATAGGCAAGCGAGCCGACCTCGGCGAGGATCTGCATCGGATCAGGCGGAGTGACCCAGTCCGGGTGCAGGCGCGCCCGCCACGCGAGTGAACCGGCATCGACGAGACAGCGCACGTCCTTCGACCGCGGGGGCGCGAGAAACGCGGCGTACCTTCGTGCCGCGGCCGCCGCGTCGCCCATCGCGAGCTCGTGCAGCGCGGCGTGCCACTGAAAGTGCGCAAGGTAACGCTGCGTGCTGCCGTCGCTCGGGATCCAGTCCGTCAGCCATTTCAGCCCGGCTCCATGCGCGTCGGTCTCGTAATGCACGTGCGACAGCGCATGGGCGGCGTTGCCGTTGCCCGGATCGAGTTCGAGTGCGGCGTCAGCCAGGTCGGCTGCGTCGTACCAAAGGCCCTGCTCCGTTCGGCCGAAGGCGCGCAAGCCGAGATACCAGGGCGCCTCGCCGTGTACGCCGGTGAACTGCTCGACATACTGCCAAGCGTCGGGCAGCGCGTCCCCGGCCCCCGCGAACGCAATCGAGGGCGCGAGCACAAGCAATGCGACCGCGTCGTCCGGCAGGCGGTCGAGATGGTCGATGAGTGCGTCGGTGCCCGCCGCGTTTCCCTTCTCCCACCATGTCGCGATGGCCTCGACGTGGCTGCGGTCTTCGTCGCTTCCATGCGCGAGCGCCGCGCGCGCTCGCGCGAGATGGCCGGCGACTGCGTCAGGGCCGCCCGCGCGATCGGGGCGTTCCGTGGCAATCATCGCGAGTGCGACGTGGGCACGCGCATGGTGCGGATCTTCCGCGACCGCGGCAGTGAAGGCGACCGACGCGCCGTCTTGGACGGCGAGTAGGCGACGCACACCCTCGGCGTAGCAAGCGGCCGCACCAGTCAATTCCGGCGCAGTCGTGATGAGACGAGGCGCCCGCACCGGACGGTGGTGGGTGTCGTCGGTGAGCAGCTCCGCGATAGCAGCCGCTTGGGCACGGATTTCGGGGATAGCAGTGGTCTCCCACTCCTCACCCTGACGGATCAGGCCGAGACACACGATGCTCGGGACCGCGGCCCCGGCTCTGTCGATGAGGTAGCCGTCGGCATCGAGTCGCACGCCCACGCCGCTCGGGTGCAGCGACGCGACCCCTGTGGCCAACAGATTCGCCCAGAGCGCGGAGCGTTGCAGGGACCGCCGATCCCATGAGCCGCCGGTAGCGACGACCACCGCGTCACCGCGCCGCCGCACTGATCGGTCGCTCGTTGTCACAAACAGTTCAACGCCGTTGCGGCGCAGCGAGACTTCGGCGACTTCGCCCGCCTCGATGATCAGTTGGCCACTGTCGATCGCGGCATCAATCGCATCGGCAATCGTGGGCGGCATGCGGTGGCGAACGATGTCCCACTGCCGCAAGTCCTCTCGCAGGAACCGGCGCTGATCTTCCCACCCCAACGACCGCCACAGCCGGGTAGTACGCGGCCGCAGGGCGTCGATCACTTGTCGCCAGTCGACACCGGCTTCCTGGGCGTGTGCGAGATCGGCAGCGAGCGCGGCACGCAATTGCTCAAGCGACACCTCGGCAGCGAGCGCATCGAGGTTAGGCAACTCTGTCGGCGCGCCTGTGGCGCGGAATCGGCGGGGGAGCGCGCCGGTGCGCGACAGCAGCATGACCGTGGTGCCGCGCGCCATCAGGTGCAGCGCGACATCGACGCCGGTGAGTCCTGAACCGATCACCAACACGCTCGCGGGCCGGCGCGCTCCAAGAGCCGCGAGCGTGCCGGGCACCCATGGATCCACCACAACCTTGCCGTCGGCGCCTGCGGCCATCACCGGAGCGAAGGCGCGTTCCAACGACTCGGGCATGCCACCTTGGGGGCGCCCAGACGCGAGCACAACGGCGTCGGCCGATAACGAACGTCCATCGTTCAGCGCCACGCAGACGGGCTCGCCCGGCACCAACCCCACAACCTCGGCAGCCTCGATCCGCACGTCGGAGACCGCAAGTTGTTCTTGCAGGTAGCGGCCGTACGCCAGGCGAGGTGCGAAGCTCTCGACCGCCGTGACAGCTCGTTCGTCGAGCCAACGGCAGAAGTGATCGGGGTCGTCCGGCCACACCGACATGCGCTGCGCAGGAACGTTCAACAAGTGGGTCGGGTCGTTGGTGCCATATGCCGCGCCGGTGCCGGGACGACCGGACGCATCAGTGTGATCTGCACTTCTGGTTTGCTCCGACGGAGATGTACCGCTGCCAGCACGCCCGCAGCGCCACCCCCCACGATCGCAACGCGCATCACGACGGAATGTTAACCCGTGCGGCTCGCCGGGCTCGCGATATCGGATGTCGACTTTCGGTCCGCCGGGCGGATCGCGTCTCGCCGCA
>DATJTM010000157.1:0-2971 GCA_035503395.1 Luteitalea sp. | reverse complement strand
CCGGCACCGAGGCCGTGACGAGACCCGACCTGCTGGAACTTGCTCGCCCGCCGGACTGGGAGTACGGAAGCCATCGCGAATACCGCGACGACCGTGTGGCACTGTTCCTCGATGCGCTCGACACCGGCCGGGCCGAGTTCTCGTATCTGCTGCGAGCGACCACGCCCGGACGCTTCCGCGCGATGCCGGCCCAGGTGACGCCGATGTACGTGCCCGGTGTCCATGCGTCGAGCAGCGCGCAGGCCTTCGACGTGCCCAGCCCGCAGGAGGGCCAGCGATGATGGCCGCCATCCTCAGGACCGCCCTCTGGATCGGCGTCATCGACGCGCTGGCCGGACTGGCGATCCTCGGCTTCCTGTATACGCCCGAGTCCAACTTGCTGATGCTCGGCGTGTCGGCACTCCTCGTGGTGCTGACCGCGGCACTCCTGTTGGTGTCGTCGTCATCTGGCGCGTACGCGCTGGTCCATCGCGTCGCGCCCTGGCGTGCCATCGGTCCGGCGATGCGACGGCTGCTGCCGGTTCTGGTCGGCATCGCGGTCATCGGACTCGTGTGCGGTGCGGCCGGCTGGTTCGAGTCCTGGTGGACGGCGCGCGCCGGCCAGGTAGACGCCGCCGCGATCGTCGCCGGCGACATCACCAACACCAGGCCGATTCACCGGGCCGTACATTGGGCGGTGGCATTCGTTCAGTGGGTGATGGTGCCGGCCTGGCTCGCCACCTGTCTCGCGTGGGCCGCGGCCTACGAGCGTCGCGACGTGCTGAGCCTCAAATGGCTCACCGCCGGACTGCACTGGCGCGTCCTGCTCGTCACGGCTGTCGGGGTGGCACTGCTGGTGTGGCTCCCGTGGCGCTATATCTACTGGCGCCCACGCGGCCTGTCGGCGTCGACGGTGGAGCTCGTGTTTCTCGGCGCGAAGTTGCTGGTCATCTACCTGCTCACGCAGATCGCCTGGGCGATCACATTGCAGGTGGCGGCCAGGCGGGTGACACCCTCGGTGCCCGTCACTGCACCACCACCACCGGCGTGACCTTGCGCGCGCAACGTGCCGACCGCGCGTGACGTGGCACCTGATTTCGACATTCCGCATGCCCGCATTCCCCGCATTGCGCGGCATGCACGGAAGGACCCGATGATCGGACGACGTGAATTGATGGGCAGTGTGGCCGCAACGACCCTGGGTGGCGCGATGGCGCGGGCGCAAGGCACGGCGACGCGCCAGGCTGGCGGCTTCCGGATCGCTCAGGGCAGTCGCTGGGTGGCCATTGGCGACTCGATCACCGACACCGGGCGGGCCAGGCCGGTTGGCGAGTCACCGGGCGGTCTCGGCACCGGCTACGTGCAGACGATCGATGCGTTGCTCGGTGCGTGGTATCCGGCCCGGCGCATCCGCCTGTTCAACGTCGGCACCAGCGGGCACACCGTGCGCGACCTCGCCGAGCGCTGGCAGACCGACGTCATCGATCTCAAGCCGAACTGGTTGTCGGTGATGATCGGCGCCAACGATGTGTGGCGCCAGTTCGATCGCGTCACGCAGCCCGAACGCAGCGTGCTGCCACCCGAATACGAGCAGACCTACGACGCGCTGCTCACCAAGACGACGCCGCTGCTGAATGGCGGCTTGATCCTCGTGACGCCGTTCTTCCTCGAAGCCCGCACCAACGATCCGATGCGGGCCCGCATGGACGAATACGGCGCCATCGTCAAGAAGCTCGCGGCCAAGCACAAGGCGGTGCTGGTGGACAGCCAGGCGGCCTTCGACGTCGTGCTCAAGGATCTGCCGTCGGCGATGATCAATTGGGACCGCGTCCACCTCAATCACATCGGCGCCGCCGTGCTCTCGCGAGCCATCCTCTCGTCGGTCGGGTTCGAGTGGGCCTGACGCGCTGATCAGCGCTTCGACTTCGACTTCGGCCCGGCGCCCTTGGCGTCGAGGTCGAAGTCGGGCACGCCGAACTGCCCTTTCAGGCTGCGCAGCTTGGCGATGTCGATCTCGCCGACGATGTTGACCACCATCACCTCGCGCGGCGAACTCGAGAGCACCGCCAGGCCACCGGGCTTGTCGCCGGCATTCCACAGGTAGACCGACAATTCCTTGCCGCCGTCCTCGACGCTGCGCGTCGTGACGAGGCGAGCCCACCGGCCGCCGGTCAGCTGCTGACGCAGGTTCTCCAGCACGGCCCCGTCGTAGGCGCCGTCCTTGCCAAACGTGTACCCGCGCACGTAGATGCCCTGCAACGCGGTGAGCAACCGCTTGACGTCGGCATCGTCGGCGTCGGACATGAAGGCGGCCGCAAGACCGAGCAGCCCCTTGTCGACCGAGACGTCGACGACGTTGAGGGCGCCGGGCGCGAGCTTGCCGAGATCGGCGAGCTGGAGGTGCTGTGCCGCGGCGGGCGAGGCGATGGCGAGAGCCACCGTCAGCAGCGTGGTAAGCAGTGCGTGACGCATCATGGGCGTCCTTCCTTCTCGACGTCTCCCGGCACGACGGCCGGCAGTGGGCTGGACGAGGGGCGCACCACCTGCCGGTGCACCGAGTTGAGCTGACGGCTGGCGATCTGCAGGGCCAGCAGTACCTGGGCGCGCGCCGCGAGGGCCTCGCGCCGTGTTTCGTAGGTCCGCCAGGCCATCGGTCCAGCCAGCGCGAACAGCAGCGCGGCAGCGACGGCCATCCAGCGCATCACCGATCGGCTCGCGGTCGGCCTGGTCTGGCGTGATTCGCGCTCGACGCGAGCCCGAACGCGCTGCGCGAACCCCTCGGGGGGATCGACCGGCGACAGGGCACGACGGAGGCGGGCATCCGGGTTCATCGGTGTGACTCCCGCTGCAGGCGCGCGCGCAGCACGAGCAGGCCGCGGCGCAGGTGACTCTTCACGGTGTTCAGGGACATGTCGAGGGCCTGGGCGATCTCGGTCGGGGCCAGATCGTCCATATAGCGCAGCATCACGACCAACCGAGCCCGTGGCGCCAG
>DATJTM010000156.1:0-8161 GCA_035503395.1 Luteitalea sp. | reverse complement strand
GGACGTGGTGGCGACGCCATCCACACGGCCCTTCTATGCGTTCCGTTCCGGACCGCTCGCCGCCATCTGCCTGCACACGGGCGAGGACAAGCCGGACTCGCATCCCAGTTTCGGGGGGCGCGTCGCCTTCGACGCATTGCGGCAGGAGCAGGCCGACTGGCTGGCCGGCGTCATTCAAGAGCCGGCGTTTCGCGACGCCCCGTATCGCATGGTCTTCTGCCACATCCCGCTGCGATGGCTCGACGAGAGTCCGCAGGACTACGCCGCGACGGGCTTCGATCGGCACAGCGGACGCAGTCGCGCCGCGTGGCATCGGTCGCTCGTCGAATGGCGGACGCAGCTGGTCGTCTCCGGCCACACACACACCGGCACGCCTGGCTGCCGCCGACCGCCGAGTTCCCGTACGGGCAGATGGTGGGTGGCGGACCCAGGGCGGAAGTGGCGACATGGATGCTCGGCACCGCCGACGCGCAGCAGCTGACGCTACGCGTCCATGATCTCGCCGGTGCGGTGCTGACGACCGTCAGCGTTCCCGCGCTGCGATGACGCGTGGCGAGGCGCCATGCGCGACGATGAGCTGATCTGAGGATGGGTGAGGGAGCATGCCTGTATCGGGAACTCGCCGCGTCGTCCACGTCCCACTGGCGCTGTTCCTGATGCTGCTCGTCTCCGAGCGTGCACGTGGAACACCGGCCGACAATCACGGGCGCCTCAGCGAGGCGCGTCTACCTGAAAGGGCCGCGGCCGCTCCACGCGAGGCCCACCGACTCTCGAGGTCCGGCATCAGTGTGGTTGGCAACGCCGATCCCGCCGCGATGGCAAAGCTGCTCGACTCGGCATCCGACGCACGCGCAGCCCTTGCGGTGCTGGCGCCGCGAACCGCGACAGTCACGTACCCTCTGACGTTCCTGGTCGACTGCAGCGGTGCCTCAACCACGCGTCCGGGTGCGCATGCGCAGAAATGGGGCTTGTACGTGTTCCTGCGCTGTGCGCCGGCGCTCGACGCACGACAGGCGAACGAACACTTCGCGCGACTGCTGCTCCAGCACGCGGCTCGCGGCTTGCCGCTCTGGCTGGAAGTCGGCACGGCCCGTCTGGTCGCGAGGGCCGAACGCGGCAGCGACGGACGGCTGCGCATCGGTCAGCACGACGCCGACGACATCGCCAGCTACAGGGCCAGGCCGCTCCCGGCACGCGACGTGTTCTCGACCACGCCGGCGTCGCCGCAGTGGAGCGATGCGAGTCGACGGGAGCCCTTCGCGCGGCAGTCGTGGCTGTACGCGAGGGACCTGGCATCGGCGGGCGCGCTCTCGGCCTGCCTGGCATGGCCGGCGGAGACGCGCGATCCCGACGCGCAACTCAGGGCCTGCCTCGGCCAGGACACCGACGTCTTCCATTCGCGGGCGCTGGAACGGTGGATCGAAGGCGTGACGACGATGGCGTTGGAACGTGATGCGCCATCGGACGCCGCGACGACCAACCGCATTCCCGACGAGATCCTTCACGCTGCACTCGCCGACGGTCTGCTCGCATCGGCCGATCCCACGGACGCGCAGCGACTGGCACGAAGGACCGGCCTCGAGCGATCGACTGCGCCGGAGACGCTGGCGCTGGGGGCGCGCCTGAAACTCCTGGCCGGCGAGCTGCCTGGCGCCACGCTCGCGTTCGACCGTGTGCTCGAGTCGCGCTTCGACCCGCTCATCGCCTATCACCTCGCATCCGCGCTGATGGCACCAGCCATTCGCGAAGACTCGCTGTCGGCCGTCAGCGCCGACAGCGCATCGCGGGCCGAGATCGTCCTCAATCGCGTCGTCGAGATCTTTCCGCTGGCGGATGCCCTGGCGCTGCTGGGCATCGCACGACTCAGGTCCGGTGACGTCGGCGGGGCCGTGCAGGGGCTGTCCGATGCCGTTGCCGCCTGGCCGCGGCACGAGTACGCACTCTGGATGGCCCGCGCGCTCGCCGCAGGCAAGCGCACCGCGGCCGCCCGCGCCACGGCGCGACCGCTGACCGAGATCGGCGACAGCGACACGATCCGGCGGCGCGCTCGCGACTTCGTCAGCCAGTTACCCGATGGCGATGGGGACGCGGGACCGCTGCCGATTCTGCCGCCCCTTCGCCCCGGCGAGCGACGGACGACAGGTCGCCTGCAGGACATCGAGTGCCAGTCGGACTGGACCTGGTTCAGCGTGCAGCGGGACGACCACACGATCGTGCGTTTTGCGACGGCACGGCTCGGCCTGACGACGTTCACCGTCTTCGGCGCGATGCCTGCCCCCGTCCGCTGCGGTCGACGCAGTGCCCCGGAACGTGTCGTCGCCGTGTGGAAGGAAGACGAACGCATGCCGCCCGGCAGCGCCGGCATCGTGCTGTCGGTCGCGTTTCTTCCGGGTGGGCCTAGCACGCCGTGATTGGAACGGAGCGCACATGAGTGATTCACCGCACGATCGTCAATGCCTCCCGGGACGTCGACACCTCCTGCTCGGCCTGATCGGCGCCGCCGCTGGTCCGTCCATGGCGGCGCTCGCCGCGCAGTCGGCCGCCGGCGCCACCAGTGCGATCGAGGGGGCGCGGTGGTGGACGGGCCAGGCGTTCGAACCGCGTCGGATGTTCGTCGTACAGCGGCGATTCAGTCGCACGGCGCCGGCACGCATCGACCGGCACATCGATCTGGCCGGTGCGTACGTGGTGCCTCCATACGCGGACGCCCACAACCACGGCATCGGCACCGGCGACACGGCTCGCGACGCCGAGATGGTGGCGCGCTACCGTCGCGACGGCGTCCTCTACATGCAGAGTCTCGGTAACCTGCCGCTTGCGAGAGACGAGCGCGAACGACTGGGCCTCGGCGCGACAGCGGGCGTCGACGCCAGGCTGGCGCAGGGGTCCATCACCGGTCCAGGTGGGCACCCGATGGGGATCATTCGTGACCGCCTGCTGCCGGCCGGCTGTTTTCCAGGGCAGACACTGGACACGTTGCGTGGCCGTCGTTTCCACGAAATCGCCACGGCCGAGCAGCTGCGCGAACAGTGGCCGGTCATCCGGCGGGCCGATGGCGACCTGGTGAAGTGTTTCCTGTTCAACTCTGGCTCCTACACCCAGCGGCGCGACGACCCGGCGTATTTCGGGCGGCGGGGGCTCGACCCTGGACTCGTGCCGCTCGTCGTCTCGCTCGCGCACGCCGACGGCCTGCCAGTGGCGGCGCACGTCGTGGACATGGACGACTATCGGGCGGCGCTCGACGGCGGTGTCGATGTCATCGGGCACATCCCCACCGACGGAACGATCAGTGAGGCGGAGGCGAAGCGCACCGCCGAACGGCGCGTCACTGTTCTGACGACGTGTGCGTTCCTGGCAAGGCTGGCCGGACCGTCGCGCGCGGCAGTGATCGACCGGCAGCGGACGAGCCTCACGCGCCTCCGCGACGCGAAAGCGCACCTCGCAATCGGCACCGACGATCCCACCGACACGGGGCTGGGCGAGATACGGCACCTCGCGACCCTTGGTGTGTTCAGCGCGGCCGAACTACTCGACATGTGGACGGGCGCGTCAGCCCGCGCGATCTTCCCACGTCGTCAGGTCGGTTCCCTGGCCGATGGTGCGGAAGCGAGCTTCCTGGCCCTCGACGCCGACCCACTGGCAGACTGGGCCAACGCGCTGCGCATCCGCGCGCGATATCGACAGGGTGAGCTGCTGCCGGCCTGAGGCAGCCACGCGGTCAGTCGAGTCGCGTTGTCGAACCGATCGTGCCGAGACGGGTGACGAGGACACGATCGACACGGTGTCCGTCCATGTCGACGATCTCGAACCTCGCGCCGGCCCGCTCGAATTGGTCGCCTGTCCGCGGCACCCGTCCGAGCACGAACATCGCGAAGCCGCCGAGCGTGTGATAGTCCGGCCCCTCGTCCTCGAACGCGCCGCCCAGCCAGGACACCTCGCGCGCCAGCACCGAGACCTCCAGCGTGCCTTCCGCGAGTACGCTGCCATCGTCGCGCCGGACGATCGACGGATCGTCGCCGGCGGTCTCCGGCAACTCGCCGACGATGGCCGCGGTCACGTCGGTCAGGCTGACCAGCCCGTTGATGCCGCCGAACTCGTCGACCACGAGCGCCACCGGCAGGTGCGACTGTTTGAACTGCTGGAGGAGCGTCATCAGCGTGACGCTGCGCGGCACGAACGACGCGGGCGACGCGAGCCGTTCCAGGTCGATACGATCCGACCGCAACACGTGGCCGAGCAGCGTCGCCGACCGGACGAACCCGATCACATCGTCCAGGCTGCCGCGGCACACGGGCAGCACGGTGTGCGGGTTGTCCTCGAGCGTTCGCACGTTCTCCTCCCACGGCCGCGTGACGTCGAGAAAGACGACGTCGGAGCGCGGCGTGAGGATGGCGCCGACGTATCGATCGTCGAGGTGCAGCACGTTGGCGACGAGCGCCTGTTCGGCCGGCGCGAACACACCTTCCTCGGTGCCCTGCGCCATCAGCAGCTTGACTTCTTCGTCACTGGTGCCCGACTGCGCCATCGGCGAGACGCGGAGGATCCTGAGCACGAAGTTCGTCGACGTGGTCAGCAGGAACACGAGCGGCCGGCCGACGCTGGCCAGCATCGACATCGGGCCGGCGACCAGGGCGGCGATCCGCTCGGGTGACGTCAGGCCGAGTCGCTTGGGCACCAACTCGCCGACGATCAGCGAGACATAGGTGAGTGTGACCACCATCACGGCCAGTGACAGACCCTCGGCATACGGCGTGAGGGCCGGCACGCGCTCGAGCCAGGCCTGCACACGGATGGCGATGGCCGATTCACCGACCGCGCCGCTGAGGATGCCGATGCTCGTGATGCCGACCTGCACGGTCGAGAGAAAGCGCGTGGGGTCAGCGGACAGCGCGAGGGCTCGCTCGGCGCCGGGCTGGCCGGCGCCTGCGAGTTGCTGCAATCGCGGCCGGCGCGCGCTGACCAGCGCGATCTCCGACATCGCGAAGATGCCGTTCAGCAGAATCAGGAAGAGGAGGAGGGCGATCTCGGCCATCGGTCGGAGCTCGGAAGTGCAGGCGAGCTGCCGGCATTATCGCGCGTGCCTCACGAGCTCCATCGCGGTGGTCTCGGAACTTGACGTTTCCCGACGCCCGCAGGCGCAACCGCTCCTGCCGGTTGTCGTACGGGCTGGCGTACTGCACCTGTCCGGTGGAGCGTGAACGGCGCGTAGGCGAGGAAGTCGGTGTCGAGGAGGTTGGAGATCGTGCCGTTCGGCGTGATCCGACGGCTGAACGTGTCGGAACCGCCGAGGTAGACGAGCCGTCAATCGAGTGCTGACCGATCAACCACATGCGTCGATGCCGGCGAACTAGGTTGCGGCGGAATCGTGCTTGGGTCCCCGCGCGCTGGCGTGAATCTGTCGGATCGCGCCCATGTGATACGCCACGTGCGCGACCTCGGCGATCACGCCATTCAATTCGATGGGCGACAGTTCACGCGGCGTCTTCAAGGCGGAGAGCTGTCGGTCGGCCTCGGTGCGCAGTTCCTCGCGCAGCCGTGTCCACTCGGCCTCGGCGACCGCACCGATTCGCCACGCGGCACTCCAGTCAGCAGTCTCGAACGGGTTCTCGCCGGCTGCCCACCGGTTCATCAGCGACAGTCCATACGAGACGTGCGCCACGTGTGCGGCGATCGTGGCACCGCCGTGCGCCGACGCCGATGCGTCTGCCGCCGTGAGCGCCTGTAGCGACGCGAGCAGGCCCGCGTCGCCACGATTGAGGACGAAGCCGCCGGTCGGCGCCGCGCCGTGCGTCAACTCATGCAGCAGCGTGGAAAGACTCGCGAACAGATCCGTGGTCGTCATCTTGCGACTGTATCAGCCGTCCACCGCCGCGCTTCACTCGGCGCGAAGGGCCGCCCATGGATCGATCCTGGTTGCGCGTCGCGCCGGGAGCCAGGCCGCGAGCAATCCCACCGCCATCAGCAGCAGAGTCACGAGCGTGAAGGCCAACGGGTCGGTTGGTGTCACGCCGAACAGGAAGCGCTGCAGCACGCGCGTGACACCCACGGCTCCGACCAGTCCCACGACCAGGCCGATGGCGACGATGCGGAGCGCGCGCATCAAGACGAGGCGCATCACCTGGCCGCGATCTGCCCCGAGCGCCATGCGCAAGCCGATCTCGCGGCGACGCTGTGCCACGGCGTAGGCCATCAGGCCGTAGAGCCCGCAGCTCGCGATCAGCATGGCCGCCGCCGCAAAGGCCACCAGCAACCACATGCGGAATCGCGGGGATGCGACCGACGTGGACACGGCCTCGTCCATCGTCACCACGTCGGCAATGGCGAGCTCGGGTGCCACGCGACGGATCTCGGAGCGCATCGCCTCGGCGACGCTGGCTGGTGTCGGCGTGCGGGCCACGAACGCGAGGAAGCGGAGGAAGAGCACCTCACGCTCCTGCTGGTACGGGACGTAGAGCATCGGCTGCAGTTCGCGATCGAGGCCCATCTGCCTGACGTCGCCGACGACGCCCACCACCGTGAGCCACTCGCTGTCGGCCTTGAGTCGCACGCGATGACCGAGTGCCTCGCGCGGGCCTCCAGGGAAGTACTTGCGGGCGATGAACTCGCTGATGATCGCCACCTTCGGCGCGCTCGCCGTGTCGCCCGAGGTGAACTCGCGTCCCGCCAGCAGCGGAATCCCCATGGTCCTGAAATAGTCGGTGTCGATCTTCGGCCGGCCGGCGTCGATCGTCGGGTTCGGCTGTCCCTCGATCTCAAACACGTCGCGGATGAACATGCGGCCGAACGGCGCCGAGTTGATCAGGCTGGCCGAGGTCACGCCAGGCAGGTTCTGGATGCGCGACAGCACGTCGCGCTCGAAGGCGTGCATGCGACCCGGGTCGTCGTACTGACGCGCCGGCAGCGTCACCTTGACGGTCTGCACCACGCCTTCCGGTCCATCGGCCTTGAAGCCGGGCGACACAGACGTCAGCTTGACGAAGCTGTGAATGAGCAGACCCGCACCGATGAGCAGCACCAGCGTCATCGCGATCTGTCCGGCGACCAGCAGCGTACGCAACCGCTCGCCCTGGCGATCGCCGGTGGTGCGCGAACCGCCGGCGTGCAGCGCGAGACTCTCGGCAAAGGCCGCAGCGCTGGCGCGAGCGGCCGGCACCAGGCCGATCATCAACGTCGACACGAAAGACAGGCCGAGACAGAACGCCATCACGCGTGCGTCGACGACAATCGAGCCGACGCGCGGCAGCGTCGACTCGGGCACCAGCGGTAGAAGGCCGTCGATGGCGACGCGCGTGAGCAGCACTCCGAGCAGGGCTCCCAGCAGCGAGAGGACGACGGCTTCGGTGAGCAACTGGCGCACGACGCGGCCGCGTCCGGCGCCCAGAGCGAGTCGCACCGACAGTTCGCCACGCCGCGCCGTGAGCCGCGCCATCTGCAGGTTCGCGACGTTGACGCAGGCAATCAGCAGCACGAACGACACGGCGCCCAGCAGGATCAGCAGCAGCGTGCGAACCGACTGGGTGCCGTGCGACTGCAGCCCGACCGTGCGCGCAACAGAGAAGACGCTGGCGTCGGGCGCACCTTCCATGCCCATCGCCCCGGCCGTCGCAAACGACGCATCGTTCACCATGCCGGTCAGCTCGGCGTCGACGCGCTCATGCGTCATGCCCGGTTTCATGCGGCCGAGCAGGAAGAGGAAGGCACTCTGGCCGGTGTCACCTACCCAGCGATCGGCGAGGTAGATGTCGGGCTCCGGCAACGTGCCGTTGCGGATCGCCGGCCTGAAGCTGAAGCCCCGAGGCAGCACGCCGACGACGGTCCGCGGTTCGCCGTCGATGGTGACGGCCTGCCCGATGATCGCAGGGTCGGCTCCGAGCGACGTGCGCCACAGCTGATCGCTGACGATCGCGCTGCGGTCGTCGTCGGCCGCGGCGCTGCCGGTCAGGAAGGTGCGACCGTGTGACGCCGTGGCACCGAGCGTCGTGAAGAAGTTGGGGCTCACGTTGAGCGCACGCAATTGCCGTGGCTCGCCCCGACCATTGAGCTCGGCGTCGTTGGAGGCGTACGCGGCGAGCTGGTCGAAGGTCGTCACGTGCTGGCGGAGTGCCTCGTAGGACACCGGTGACCAGCTCCAGAACGTCCGTGGTCCCGCCTCGGTGCGCTG
>DATJTM010000155.1:0-2487 GCA_035503395.1 Luteitalea sp. | reverse complement strand
CGTCTGCGGCCCGAGCAGGGCGAGCGACGGCACGTCGTAGGCCGGGTAGTAGCGCAGCGAGTCGCCGTCCGCGACCGACGTCGTGAGCGTCTCGGGCAACGGCGCGGTCTGCATCATCTGCAGCCGCACCCGCCGCAGGTGATGCGCGGTGGACTCCAGGTGCGGCCCGGCCACGCCGGTGAAATTCGCGCCGGTGCACAGCACCACGAGGTCGCCCCGGTACCACCGGCCGTGCTGGTCCCGCACTCCGTGCGGGACGACCTCGACGGCCTCCCGGCCAGGCAGCCACTCGTACCCGGGCCCGGCGGGTGCTGTGCTGGCAAGCATTGAGCGGATCGCCGGGAGCGTGACCCGCGGCTCCACGATGGCGTCGGCCCTGCAGTACAGCCCGCCGAGAAACTCACCCCGCAGCGCCGGGTTCACCGCGCGCACGCCATCGGGGTCGAGCAGTTCGAAGTCGCGCTGCTTGGCATCGGGAAGCTCGGCCGCCTCGCCGAGCACGCTCAGCTCCGCCTCGCAGGTCGCCAGCGTCAGCGACCCAGCGGGCCGGAACCCGGTGCCAGGGGCGGACGCGGCGATCTCCTCCCACAGCTCCCGTGCGCGCAACGCCAGCGCGAGCTCGGGGCCCGCACGCCGTCCGCTCACCCAGACGAGGCCGAAGTTCCGCACGCTCGCCCCGCGTGCCTCAGGTTCCCGCTCCAAGTGCACCACGGAGAACCCGCGGCGCCGTGCCATGACGGCGTGCATCGTGCCGAGCACGCCGCCTCCGACAATTACCACGCGCTGCTCGGTGACAGGCAATGAGTATAACTTGTATAGCCAACTTTGGGCTACGAGGGAGCGGCGGACGTCCGGGACAGGGCGTTGACGGCCACGGAGTTGCGGATGCTGAACGCGGTCAGCGAACCGACGTACCGGTCATCGGACCACTCCACCGGCTGCCCGGAACGGTCCGTGGTGAACCGTCGCTCGCGCAGCAGCGGCACTCCGGCCCGCACGCCGAGCAGCCGGGCGTCCTCGGCCGACGCGGGCACCGCGTCGATCACGTGCTCGGCGTCGGTGAACACCACGCCGAGCGCCTCGAGCCGCTCGGTGATCGAGTCGATGGTCAGGTCCATCTCGGCGACGAGCGTGCCGACATGGTCGGGGTAGGCGGCGCGTTCCACCATCACGGGACGTCCCGACAGCGTCCGCACCCGGACCAGGGACCAGACGTGGGAGCCTGCGGGCAGCGCTAGCCGGTCGGCCTCGGCCTCGGTGGCGTCGCGCCGGTCGAGGGTCACCACGCGGCCGCCTGGCACCTCGCCGATGGCCCGCGCCCAGCGGGAGAACGACAGCAGCTCGCCGAAGCTCTGCACCCGCGGGCCGCCGATCACCACCCGGCGGGCACCGCGGCGGGACGCGATCAGGCCGTCCGCGCGCAACGCGGCGAACGCCTGCCTTATCGTGCCGCGAGACACCGAATATCGCTCGGCGAGTTCGCTTTCCGAAGGGAGCTTGGTGTTCGCCGGGTAAGTGCCTGCCTCGATGGCCGCCTTGATATCTTCGGCCACCTTCCGGTACAGCGAGGACCCGGTCATGCACACAAAGAGTACTTGGCCAAATGCCATACTTGCTGCCAGGCCCGCGTTCCGGGGCTATCGTTTAGTTGGAGTGAAGCCCGCGTTTCCGCGGGGGCGGAGGTCACCGATGACCAGCGACGAGAACGGCAACCGCTACTCGGTTGCCGACATCGACATCACCAGGCCGAACGTAGCGCGCGTTTACGACTGCTTTCTCGACGGCAAAGACAATTTCGCCGCGGACCGCGAGTTCGTGCGGCAGGCCCTGGAGTTCGCGCCGAAGGCGGCGATGTCCGCGAAAAACAACCGCGCGTTCCTGAGCCGGGTGGTCCGTCACCTCGTCGCCGACGCCGGCATCACGCAGCTGCTCGACATCGGCTCGGGGCTGCCCACCCAGGGCAACGTGAGCGAGGTCGCGCACGCCATCGACCCGACCGTGCACGTCGTGCACGTCGACAACGATCCGATCGTCTACACGCACAGCAAGGCGCTGCTCACCGACGCGTGGACCACGGACATCGTGGTCGGCGACGTCCGCAATCCAGCCGAGATCCTGGCCGATCCCGACGTGCGCAAGCTGATCGACTTCGAGAAGCCCGTCGGCCTGCTGATGTTCGCGATCCTGCACCACGTCATGGACGACGACGAGCCGGGACGGATCGCCGCCGAGCTGCGGGACGCGATGCCCGGCGGCAGCTACCTCGCGATCTCCAGCCTGCGGCTGCCAGGCCCCGAGATGCCCGAGCTGCGCGCCGTGACCATCGAGGGCGAGAAGCTCCTGGTGGGCACCCTCGGCAGCGGGCGCTGGCGGGAGGACGAGGAGATCACCAGCTGGTTCGGCGACTGGGAGCTGCTCGAACCCGGCCTGGTGTCCATCCTGGACTGGCGGCCCGTGCCGGGGACGTTCATCGAGCGGGACGAGAAC
>DATJTM010000154.1:0-2885 GCA_035503395.1 Luteitalea sp. | reverse complement strand
CCGCCCTGGTATGGGGGAAATGCGAGTTGCCGATAGGTCGGGGCGTCGAGCGTGTCCCAGCCGACTACTACCGCGCGGGGTTCTTCGGTCTCGTACAGCCGCAGCAGGAAGTTGGCGAAGCCAACTATTGCCCCACCGGGCTTGCCGCCTTTCCGACGGATCGATTTTGGAAGGCCGTGATAGGCACGGTGGGCGAATGAGTCTCCGTCGATGGCGAGGAGCGGTCTAGATTCGCCTCTCCCGTTTTGCGGGAGGGGTTGGTTCGCGGAGCGAACCGGGTGAGGGTTTCGGGGCGTGAGGATTTCGGGGCTCCGGCACCCTCACCCGCCGCGCTGTCGCGCGGCGACCTCTCCCGCGAGAGCGGGAGAGGTGGGCGGGTCCAGATCTCGTGCGACCTCGGGGGAGCGCAGGACGCGTTCGATCTGCGTCGCGCGGTCCAGCGCGAGGTCGGGCTGGAATGCAAGCTCCGGGGCAAATTTCAGGCGCAACTTGTGCGCCACCTGCCCGCGGAGGAATGGGGTCGCACGCTGTAAGGCGGGGAGGAGTGCATCGACATCGGAGCGGCCCAATCGTGAGACGAATGCCGTCGCGTGCCTCAGATCGGCACCGATCCGCACCTCGGTGACTGTGATCTCGGCTTCCGCCAACTCGGGGTCGCGGAATTCGCGGCGCGCGAACAAGCCCGCCAGCACGTGGCGGATCTCCTCGGCGACGCGCAACTGCCGCTGCGACGGTCCCGTGCGATCCCGCTTGTTCAAGCCGGCACCAGCTCCGTCTCGAAGCACTCGACGACGTCGCCTTCCTGCAGGTCGTGGAAGTTAGCGAACGACAGGCCGCATTCGTAGCCGCGCGCCACCTCCCGCACGTCGTCCTTGAAGCGCTTGAGCTGACTGAGCTCGCCGGTGTGGATGACCACGTTGTCGCGCAATACGCGCACGCCGGCGCCGCGCTTCACCACGCCATCGGTCACCATGCAGCCGGCAACCTTGCCGATCCTGGTAATGGTGAACACCTTGCGCACCTCGGCATAGCCCAGGAACCGCTCGCGCGCTTTCGGCGCAGTCTTGCCCTTGACCAGCTTCTCGATGTCATCCGACACGTCGTAGATGATCGAGTAGTATCGGATCTCGACGCCGTCGCGCTGCGCCAGATCGCGTGCCTGCGCGGTGGCGCGCACGTTGAACGCGACGATCAACGCCTCCGACGCCTTCGCAAGCTGCACGTCGCTCTCGGTGATCTGGCCGACCGCGGCGTGCAGCACGCGCACCTTCACCTCGTCGGTCGCCTGCTTCAGGATGGTGGCCTGGATCGCCTCGGCGCTGCCCTGCACGTCGGCCTTGACGACGATCGCGATCTCCTTCTGGTCGCCGGCCTGGATGCGCGCCAACATCTGGTCCAGCGTGCCGCGTGAAGCCGCGGATCCTGCCGCCGCCTTCTCGCGCAAGCGGCGAGCACGGAACTCGGTGATCTCCCGTGCCCGGCTTTCGTTTTCCACGACCACGAAGGGCTCGCCGGCCTGGGGCACGCCGGTCAGGCCGAGAATCTCCACCGGCATCGACGGGCCGGCGTCCTTCAGGGCTCGGGATTTGTCGTCCAGCATCGCGCGCACGCGGCCCCATTCTGCGCCGGCCACGACGATGTCGCCCTGATGCAATGTGCCCTTCTGCACCAGCACGGTCGCCACCGGACCGCGGCCGCGATCCAGCCGGCTCTCGATCACCGAGCCTTCCGCGGTGCGGTGCGGGTTCGCCTTCAGGTCGAGCACCTCGGCCTGCAGCACGATGGCTTCTTCCAGTCGGTCGAGTCCGGTCTTCTTGGTTGCCGAGACCTCCACGTCCTGCGTCTCGCCGCCCAGCTCCTCGACCACCACCTCGTGGCTGAGCAGTTCGGTGCGCACGCGGGCCGGGTTGGCGTCGGGTCTGTCCATCTTGTTGATGGCCACGATAATCGGGGCGCCGGCAGCCTTGGCGTGGCGGATCGCTTCGATAGTCTGCGGCATCACGCCGTCATCCGCCGCCACCACCAGCACGACGATGTCGGTCACCTGCGCACCGCGGGCACGCATCGCGGTGAACGCCTCGTGGCCCGGGGTGTCCAGGAAGGTGATCCGTTCTCCGCCCGGCATCTGCACCTGATAGGCGCCGATGTGCTGGGTGATGCCACCGGCCTCGCCGGCCGCCACGTCGGTCGATCGGAGCGCGTCCAGCAGGCTGGTCTTGCCGTGATCGACGTGGCCCATCACGGTCACGACGGGCGGGCGAGGGGCCAGTTCGGCCTCGGTATCGACCGCGCCTTCCAGGCCCATCTCGACATCGGATTCGGAGACGCGGCGGGCGCGGTGGCCGAATTCCTGTACCACCAGTTCGGCGGTGTCGGCGTCCAATGTCTGGGTGATGGTCGCCATCACGCCGAGCTTCATCAGTGCCTTGATCACCTCGGGCGTGCGGGCGGCCATGCGGTTGGCCAGCTCCTGGACGGTGATCTGCTCGGGCAGCACGACGTCGCGCACGACTTTCACCTGATCGGAACGAAGCCGTTCGAGCTCGGCCTGGCGTCGCTCGCGCTCGCGCTGGCGACGGACGGAAGCGAGGCTGCGGACGCGCTCGTCCTCGCCCTCGATGGCGGCCTGGACATCGATGCGGCCGGCCCTTCGGCCACCGTCGGTGCCTTTCTTGGGCGCCACGACCGGCGGGCGGCGCGGCGGCATGCCGACGCCGGGGCGTCGGGCGGGGCGTGCTTCGTCCTCCTCCTCCATCGCGCGGCCGGGCCTGAGGCGCAGCGTCTCGGTGGGCGCCGTTGGCGTGGCGGCGGGAGCGCCGGCCGCACGACGGCGTGGGGCTTCGGCCGGGCGTGCGGGAGGGGCAGCCCGGGCCGAGGGCGCAGTG
>DATJTM010000153.1:0-3859 GCA_035503395.1 Luteitalea sp. | reverse complement strand
GCATCGCCGCGGGGCTCGACGGGCGTGCGTCTGACGCCGTCCGGCAGATGCACCACGCGAGTCGACGGGGCCACGCGCGTGGCGATCTGCTCGCAGAGCCAGGCCGAACTGCCGATGACCGCGTCGGCATGCACGAACGTCGGGCGGAAGCGATCGACGACGTTCAGGCGTACGTGCTGGACGACGCCTGCACCCCTAGCCGCGGATCTGGCCGCGATATTCGCGCATTCGGCGCCGTCCAGATGGACGACCGTGGGGGCGAGCAACTGCAGCGCCCCTTCGACCACCGCCATGTCGGACGCACTGTTGGGCGCCAGGCCGTCGCGTACGCCGAAGAGAAGGAATCCGCCGGCGATCAGCCGATCGTGCAGCAGCGTGGCGCCTCCGACGACGAACGCGACGTCATCGGGCGACAGGTCCTCGAGCAGTTCTGCCCAGGCCGCATGCGCCCCCGTCTGGTACATCGACGGCAGGCAGACCAGCGTCGCCGGCCTGCTGCCGGTGCGCTCGATGTGACGCGCCGCGGTGGCGAGGGTCCGCGCGGCCTCTTCATCGCCGGAGCGGCGGTCGGCGTCGATCGCCCAGGCGAAGCGCTCCTGTGGCGGCACCGCGAGCACCCCGGGATCGGGCATGCCGCGCCACCATCGGCTCGGCAGCCGACGCACATCTTCGACCGGTCCGGCCGCGACATCCTCGTCGAGGCCGATCTGTAAGGCTGCACTGTTCAATGCGACGCCGGCCGCAGCCAGGCGCTGCAGCGCCTGGGGCACCGTCAGCGCATGGGGCACGCCGCCCGTCGCGACGACGAGCGCCATCGCGCGACGGCTGACGATGTGAAGGATGTCGGGCTGGATCCCTCGCAGGGTCAGGACGTCCAGATCGCGACGGCACGCCTCCTCGAGCGCGTGCCGCAGCACGGCATCGGGCCACAGGACCACGGCGGGACGCACCACGACGAGGCGGCGATACGGTTGTGCGGCAACGGCGTCGGCGAGGCGTCGTGCGTCGGTGAAGTACGGCGACTCGTCGCGGCCGCGGTCGCCGTCGGGCGCGTCGACGGTGCCGGCGGGCATCGGCCGCCACGTGTTGAGCCGGTGCGGAAGGTCCGGCCAGATACTGCGCAGCGCCGCCTGCACCCGCACCACGTCGTCGGCATGCCAACCGGCGCCGGCATAGCCTTGGCGATCGGTCGGGTCCAGCATGAGGACCACGGCCGTGTCGGCCTTGGGGGTGGGCACGGGAACGGTCACGGCGTCGCACGGTCTCGTGGCACGACGTCACTCGCCGTCATGCCGCGCGGCCTGAGCCTTCAGGAAGAGGCGGGGTCCGGGCCCGGTGGTTGCGGACGCAGCGTCAGCGCCGCCACCGCCGCCATCAACTCGCCTGGATCGACCGGCTTGGCCAGGTGCAACTGGAAGCCGCTACGGAGCGCGCGGGTCCGATCCTCGGAACGTGCGAATGCGGTGAGCGCCGCCGCCGGCACGCCGCGGACCCGATCGTCGGCATGCGAACGGATCTGCCGGATGAAGGCATACCCATCTTCGTACGGCATGCCGAGGTCGGCCAGCACGACGTCGAGCCCATCGTCGGCGAGCATCTGCAGACCTTCCCGCGCCGAGCCCGCGGTGGTCACCCGGGCGCCTGCCGACTCGAGCAGGTCGCGCACGAGTTCGCGCGCATCGGGCTCGTCGTCCACGACAAGGACCCGCGTGCCGTCGAGCCGTGGTGGTGGGAGCGTTACCTCCGGGGCGCGCCGTGAGGGATGCACGCGCGGTCCCGTCGACCGGGCCACCTTCGCGACCTTGAGCGGCACCTGCACGACGAATGACGCCCCGAGCCCGACGCCATCGCTGTGTGCCTCGAGGGTGCCGCCGTGCAGTTCGACCAGCTGCTTGGCGATCGACAGCCCGAGACCGAGGCCGCCGTATCCGCGTTGCAGTCCGCCGTCGGCCTGCCGGAATCGCTCGAACACATGCGGCAGGAAACCCGGCGCGATGCCGATGCCGGTGTCACTGACCGACGCCTCGACGCTGGAGTTGACGCGCCGCACCTCGGCCTGCACACGACCGCCGCGCGGCGTGAACTTGATCGCGTTCGAGAGCAGGTTGGCAAAGACCTGCTGCAGACGGTCGGCATCGCCCGAGACCGGCCCGGCATCGCCGTCGACGACCAATTGCAGCCGGATGCCCTTGGCCTCGGCGGCCGGCGTGAAGGCATCGACCGCGTGACCGAGGACGGCGGCCACGTCGACGTCGCCGACGTTCAGCCGCAGCTTCCCGGTCGTGATGCGTGCCACGTCGAGCACGTCGTCGACGATCTGCGCGAGGGCAGTGCCGTTGCGTTCGATGGACTCGATCGCGCGCGGCTGCCGGTCGAGCGGGATCAGCGCGTCCTTGAGCAGGCGCGCATAGCCGAGCACGGCGTTCAGCGGCGTGCGCAGTTCGTGCGAGAACGTCGCGAGGAACTCGTCCTTCAGGCGGTTGGCATCCTGGGCCGCGATGTACAGCGAGGCGTTCTCGAGCGCGACAGATGCCCACGCCGCCATCCCCACGGCGAGGCGCTCGTGGGTGTCGTCGAAAACGCCTGGAGACGAGTGACCAAAGAACAGGCCGCCGAGCACGTCGCCCGCACGGGTCTTCACCGGCACGGCGAGGTAGCTGCGAACGGGGAGATGCCCGGATGGCATGCCGTGGTATGGCGGCATGCGACCGTATCGCGGATCGGCGAGCACGTCGTCGAGCCGCACCACGCCTTCGCCCTTGAAGGTCGGCGCAAAAATCGGTGTCGCCCGCGGATGCGGAAACTGCGAGAAGGCTTCCCGCGGCGCCCCCGACAGCGTGTAGAGCTGGAAGTTCTCGCCGGACTCCGGGTCGTAGGCGTTGTAGAAGAACGCGCCGAACTCGGCACCGGTGGCGCGGGTGGCGTGGTCGGTCACCGCCTGCACGATGGTGTCGCGATCGAGCGTGGCGGCGACGATGGCGCCGGCCGCGTGCAGCGTTGCCGAGACCGTCGATTCCTGTTGCGCCAGTTGCAGCAGTCGCTCACGTTCCGCGGCGGCATGCCGCTGCGCGGTGATGTCGCGGGCGATCTTGGAGGCGCCCATGACGGCGCCGGTCTCGTCGTGAATGGGCGAGACCGTGACCGACACGTCGACCAGCGTCCCGTCCTTCCGCTGCCGCACCGTCTCGAAATGCGAGACCTGCTTCCCCGCTCTCACCTGCGCGAGGACGACGTCCTCCTCGTTCTGCCGGTCGGCCGGGATGATGCGTCGAATCGACTGCCCCACCATGTCGGCAGCGGTGTAGCCGAAGATGCGTTCGGCGGCGCGGTTCCACGACGTGACCGTGCCGTCCAGATCCTTGCTGACAATCGCGTCGTCGCTCGACGCGACGATGGCGCTCAACCGGCGCTCGGCCTGCTCGTGGCGCTCACGGCCGGAGATGGAGCGGATGACGGCGGCGGCGCCAATCATGGTGCCGGCGGCATTGCGAATCGGCGAGACCGACACCAGGACGTGAATCAGCTGACCGTCGCGTCGGCGCCGCACGGTCTCGTAGGGGCCAGGCACTTCGTCGCGCATCAGCGCCTGGAACGCGGCGAACTGTTCGTGCGAACGCCCTTCCGGCAGGAGGATGGAGAGTGGCTGACCGATCGCCTCGGCGGCCGTGTATCCGAGCAATCGCTCGGCGGCCGGGTTCCAGCTCTCGATGCGTCGGTCGAGATCGGCGCTGACCACCGCGTCCTGGCTCGACTGGACGACGAAGGCGAGGTATTCCGGGAGCGAAGTCGGTGGTGTCATGACTCCTGGGGCGGGCCGCCACGCACCGGAACGACCGACTCGATGCCGCGGACCCAATTG
>DATJTM010000152.1:0-22325 GCA_035503395.1 Luteitalea sp. | reverse complement strand
GAAGGCGGCATGGACATCGAAGAGGTCGCCGAGAAGAATCCCGACGCCATCAAGAAGGTGGAGATCAGCCCGGTCACCGGTCTCACCGGCTTCCAGGCGCGTCAGCTCGCCTTCGGCATCGGCCTGGCCCCCGAGCACGTCAACAAGGCGGTCAAGGTGATGCAGCAGATCTACGCGGCGTTCGTCGAGACCGACGCCTCGATGATCGAGATCAACCCGCTGATCGTCACCGAGGGCGGCGACGTCATCGCCCTCGACGCCAAGGTCACCTTCGACGACAACGCGCTCTTCAAGCACCAGGACTTCCGCGACCTGCGCGATCTCGCCGAGGAAGATCCGCTCGAGATCGAGGCGAGCAAGTTCTCGCTGAACTACATCCGCCTCGATGGCACCATCGGCTGCATGGTCAACGGCGCCGGCCTCGCGATGGCGACCATGGACATCATCAAGCTGGCGGGCGGCCAGCCGGCCAACTTCCTCGATGTGGGCGGCGGCGCCAACGCCGAGCAGATCAAGAACGCCTTCCGCATCCTGATGTCGGACACCAACGTCAAGGCGGTGTTGATCAACATCTTCGGCGGCATCCTGCGCTGCGACGTGCTGGCCGCCGGGGTCATCGCCGCCGTCAAGGAACTCGGCGTGCCGGTGCCGATCGTCATCCGCATGGAAGGCACCAACGTGGAGCAGGGCAAGGCCATGCTGCGCGAAAGCGGCCTCAACTTCACCACGGCCGACGGGATGGGCGAAGCCGCCGATCGCGTCGTGGCCCTTGCTCGCTAGAGGATCCCGGACACCATGGCTGTTCTGATCGACAAGTCGACCCGCCTCATCGTCCAGGGTCTCACCGGCCGTGAAGGCACCTTCCACGCCAAGGCCGCCGCGGCCTACGGCACCAACGTCGTCGGTGGCGTGACGCCCGGCAAGGGCGGCACCCAGCACGAAGGCTTCGACGTCTTCAACACGGTGGCCGACGCGGTTGCCAAGACCGGCGCCAACGCCTCGGTGATCTTCGTGCCGCCGCCGTTTGCGGCCGACGCGATCATGGAAGCGGCCGACGCCGGCCTCGACCTGATCGTCTGCATCACCGAGGGTATTCCCGTCCTCGACACGATGAAGGCGCTGGCCTTCATGAAGGCCAAGGGGGGCAAGAGCCGCCTGATCGGCCCCAATTGCCCTGGCTTGATCACGGCGGGGCAGGCCAAGGCCGGCATCATCCCGGGCCACATCTGCACCGAGGGCCGGGTCGGCATCGTGTCCAAGAGCGGCACGCTGACGTACGAGGCCATCCACCAGCTGACCAGGCTCGGCCTCGGCCAGACGACCTGCATCGGCATCGGCGGTGACCCGCTCATCGGCACCAGCTTCATCGACGCCCTCGAGCTGTTCGCCAAGGACGACCAGACCGAAGCGGTCGTGATGATCGGGGAGATTGGCGGCTCGGCCGAGCAGGAAGCCGCGGCCTGGATCCAGGCCAACTTCAAGAAGCCGGTCGTCGGCTTCATCGCCGGTCAGACGGCGCCGCCGGGCCGCCGCATGGGCCACGCCGGCGCCATCATCTCGGGCGGCAAGGGCACGGCCGACGAGAAGATGGAAGCGCTCGGCGCGGCGGGTGTCACCGTCGTCAAGAGCCCGGCCGACATCGGTCAGGCGATCGCCAGCCGGCTGTAACGTCAGTCCTCCTGCCGTATCTCGTGCGACGCCATCCGGAGGCCCCAATGGATGGTGTCGCACTGACCTCGACGCTGCCGATCGCCGTGGTATGATTCCCCGGTTAGGCAGCCGTCACGCCTGCGCGTGACGCGCGTTCGCGTCTACTCGAGGCAGATCCGCACATGGCTTCCTCCGACCTGCTGGCCGCGCCAGCAGCCGTCTCGTCGCCCACTCGCGTCAACGACTTCAGCATCCAGGTCGCCACGGTCAATGGCTCCGGCAGCCAGACGGCCAACCTCGTCCTGTTGCGGTCCATCTTCGAGATGGGCGTGCCGGTCTCCGGCAAGAATCTCTTCCCGTCCAACATCGCCGGGTTACCGACCTGGTACACCATCCGCGCCAACAAGCACGGCTACATCGCCCGCAAGAAGGAGATCGACCTCCTCGTCGCGATGAACCCGGAGACCGCGCGTGAGGATGTGCTGGCGCTCGACGCCGGATGTGCGGTGGTGTACGACGAGGTCCTGAAGCTCGATCAGGTCCGCAGCGACCTGGTCTTCTATCCCGTCCCGTTCGACAAGATCGTCGCCGAGACCTGTCCGGACGCCCGCTTGCGCCGCTTGGTGCGCAACATGATCTACGACGGCGTCCTGTCGCGGCTCCTGGGCATCGAGCTCGCGGAAATGGACCGGGCGCTCACCCGGCAGCTGAAGAAGAAGGCCAAGGCGCTGGCCCTCAACCAGGCCGCGTTGCAGGCCGGCTTCGCGTACGCCGAGCAGCACTTTGCCGATCGCCCGGTGCCGTTCACGGTCGAGCGGATGGCCGAGGCGCAGCACCTGATCCTCATCGAGGGCAACCAGGCCGCCGCGCTCGGCTGCCTGATGGCGGGCGTGACCGTCGTCTCGTGGTACCCGATCACGCCGTCCTCGTCGCTGTGCGAGACCTTGATCGACTACCTCCGCAAGTACCGCATGGACCCGGAGACGGGTAAGGCGACGTTTGCGGTCGTGCAGGCCGAAGACGAGATCGCGGCGCTCGGCATGGTGGTGGGCGCGTCGTGGGCCGGTGCCCGCTCGATGACGTCGACCTCGGGGCCGGGCATCTCGCTGATGGCGGAGTTCACCGGGCTGGCGTACTACGCCGAACTGCCCGCGGTGATCTTCGACGTGCAACGCGTCGGGCCGTCCACCGGCCTGCCGACGCGCACGGCGCAAGGCGACATCGCGTTTGCCGCCGGCCTCTCGCACGGCGACACCAAGCACATCCTGCTGCTGCCGGCCTCGGTGACCGAGTGCTACACGATGGGGATCGAGTCCTTCGATCTCGCCGAGCGTTTCCAGACGCCGATCTTCGTGATGAGCGACCTCGATCTCGGCATGAACAACTGGATGGCCGAGCCGTTCCCGTATCCCGACGCGCCGATCGATCGCGGCAAGGTGCTGACGCCGGAAGCGCTGCAGCAAATCGGCGAGTGGGGCCGCTACAAGGACGTCGACGGCGACGGCATTCCGTACCGCTCGTTGCCAGGCCAGTTCGGCCCCGCCTTCTTCACGCGCGGGTCGGGCCACAACGCCAAGGCGCAGTACAGCGAGCGCCCCGACGACTACACCAACAACATCGATCGCCTGGCGCGCAAGTTCGAGACGGCGCGCGCGGCGGTGCCGCAGCCCGAGATCGACATCCGGCCGGGCGCACGCGTCGGCATCATCGCCTACGGCACGTCGCACTGGGCGCTGGTCGAGAGCCGCGACCAGCTGCGCGACGAAGAGCAGCTCGAGACGTCGTACTTCCGGCTGCGGGCGTTTCCGTTCACGCACCACCTCGCCGAGTTCATCGACGCGCACGATCGCGTGTACGTCGTCGAGCAGAACCGCGACGGGCAGATGTTCGGCCTGATGCGGCAGGAACTGTCGGGCACGCAGATCAGCAAGCTGGCCAGCGTGCGTCACTACAACGGCCTGCCGATCGACGCCCGTTCGGTCACCGAGGAGATCCGCGCGCACGAAGCGCGCATGGCCCTGCCGCCCGAGACGTCGCCCGAAGACGCCATCGTCGGGGCAGAGGAGGCCGTCTAGCCGTGTCCACGCCAGTCGTCCCGACCCCTCCGAAGAAGGTCAATCGCATCAACCTCGAGCCCGCGGTCTACCGCGGCGCCAAGACGACGCTGTGCGCCGGCTGCGGGCACAACGCGATCAGCGAACGCATCATCGACGCCTTCTACGAGATGGGTGTCGAGCCGACACGCGTGCTGAAGCTGTCGGGCATCGGCTGCTCGAGCAAGAGCCCGGCGTACTTCCTCGGCACCGCGCACGGCTTCAACTCGGTGCACGGCCGCATGCCGTCGGTGGCGACCGGCGCCCTGATGGCCAACCGCACGATGCTCGGCATCGGCGTCAGCGGCGACGGCGACACCGGTGCGATTGGCGTCGGCCAGTTCGTGCACCTGATGCGGCGCAACCTGCCGCTGATCTACGTCGTCGAGGACAACGGCTGCTACGGGCTGACCAAGGGCCAGTTCTCGCCGATGGCCGACCTGGGCAGCACGCTGAAGAACGGCGTGGTCAACGACCTGCCGCCGATCGACATCTGCGCGCTCGCCATCGAACTCGGGGCGACGTTCGTCGCGCGCTCGTTCTCGGGCGACAAGAAGCAGCTGCTGTCGATCCTCAAGGCCGCGATCAGCCACAAGGGCACCTGCATGATCGACGTCATCTCGCCCTGCGTCACCTTCAACGACCACGAGGGATCGACCAAGAGCTACGCCTACGCCAAGGAACACGACGAGGCCGTCAACGAGGTGAGCTTCGTGCCGTTCTTCGAAGACATCTCGGTCGACTACGAAGAGGGCAGTGCGACGCCGGTGAAGATGCACGATGGCTCGACGCTGATCCTGCGCAAGCTCGAAGCGTCGACGCACGATGCGACCGACAAGCTCGAAGCGATGCGGACGCTGCACGAGACCGTCCGTCGTGGCGAGTTCGCCACCGGCATCATCTACATCCAGCCGGATGCCCCGGACTTCATCTCGCTGCTCAACCTGGTCGACGAACCGCTCGCGCAGCTGCCGCAGACGGTGACCCGTCCGCCCAAGTCAGTGCTCGACGAGATCATGGAAAGACACCGATAGGCGCTTCGCGCCCCTGGTGTCTTCTGCCGCGCTCCTGCGGCGAATGACCTGATGAGGCCGCAGATGCGCGGTCTCCACACCGGACTCACATGGAACGTACATTCGCGATCATCAAACCCGACGCCGTCAAGGCTGGCGTCATCGGCCGCATCCTTGCCCGCGTCGAGCAGGAGGGCTTCCGCATCGCCGCGATGCGGCTCCAGCACCTCTCCAAGCGTGAAGCGGAAGGCTTCTACGCCGTCCACAGCAGCAAGCCGTTCTTCGGCGGCCTCACCGACTTCATGTCGTCGGGCCCTTGCGTGCTGCTGGCGCTCGATGCCCCGGATGCGATCAAGAAGTGGCGGACGCTGATGGGCGCGACCAACCCGGCCAACGCCGAAGAGGGCACGCTGCGCAAGGAGTTCGGCGCGTCGATCGACAACAACGCGACGCACGGATCCGACGCGCCCGAGACGGCGGCGTTCGAACTCGGCTACTTCTTCCGCGGCCTCGAACTCTAGGCCGTCCCGCTGGCGATGGGACGCTCGCTGATCGTCGTCGGGCTGATCATTGCCGCGATTGGTGTGGTGATGACGCTGGGGCTGCCGCTCGGACGGCTCCCCGGCGACATCATGATCCAGCGGGGAAGAGGCACCTTCTACTTCCCGGTCGTCACCTGCATCGTCGTCAGCGTCGTGCTGACGGTGATCCTCTCGTTCTTCCGTCGGTAGGGCCGGCTCGCCGAGCCGGCCGTCACGTACGACGTCCGCCGCCCATGTCCATCAAAGCCGACCGCTGGATTCGACGCATGGCCCTCGAGCACGGCATGATCGAGCCGTTCGAGGACCGTCAGGTACGTGAGGGTGTGGTCTCCTACGGCCTGTCGTCCTACGGCTACGACATCCGCGTGGCCGACGAGTTCAAGGTCTTCACGAACATCAACAACACGGTGATCGATCCGAAGAACTTCGATCCCCGCAGCTTCGTGGACATCAAGACCGACGTCTGCATCGTCCCGCCGAACTCCTTCGCGCTGGCCCGGACGATCGAGTACTTCCGCATCCCGCGCGACATCCTCACCGTCTGCCTCGGCAAGTCGACGTACGCGCGCTGCGGCATCATCGTCAACGTCACGCCCTTCGAGCCCGAGTGGGAAGGGTACGTGACGCTGGAGATCAGCAACACGACGCCGCTGCCGGCCCGCATCTACGCCAACGAGGGCATCGCACAGGTGTTGTTCTTCCAGGGCGACGAGCCCTGCGAGATCTCGTACGCCGACAAGAAGGGCAAGTACCTGAAGCAGACCGGCGTCACCCTGCCGAAGCTCTGACACGTCCACTCAGCGGCGGCGCGGTCCCCACTCCAGACCGACAGCGACCTCGTGGCGCCAGCCGCCGTCGGAGAGGGTGGTCGTCGCGAGCTGCTCGGCGAGGGTGTACGTGACGCGGCCACCGAGTCCGTGACGCAGGCGCAGCAGCACGCCTGCCGTGAAGACGCCCTCGATGCCGGCGCTCTTTTCGTCGATGAACGGCACGGGGCGGTCGGGACCCGTGCCACGCAGTTCCTGCCGGGCCGGATCACGGAACCATGCCAGGCCGCCGCCCACGAAGGCGCGAGCCGGCTGTGTCGGGCGGCCGCCGACGTAGGCCGCGGTCGCATGGACGTGCCACGCCGTGCGCGGCTCCACCACCAGCGTCACCGGCGGCCTGGTCCCGTCGTCGTACACCGTCTGCTCGACGCGTGGCATGCGCAGGTAGCCGACGGTCGTCGTCACCAGCAGCCGATCGAACGGCCGCAAGGACACGTAAGGGCGCACGTACGGGCCTGGCGCCCCTTCCTGGCTGCGACTACAGGCCAGGTCCAGGGTCGGGATGCCGTCGTTGCTGCCGGGACAGCTCACGGCCAGGGCCGCGCCGACCGAGATCAGCGGGATCTCGTGGGGCTGAGCGTCGAGGCGGGTTGCCGTGCCGGCAAGCGCAAGCAGGATGAGGGCGATGGACGGGAAATGGGGACGCATGAGGCAACTCCTTCACCCTCCAATGTGCGAAGCCGCCTCGATGTGGCTCATCGTCGGACGTGCCAGCCGACACCGATCCCGAACTCGTGACGCCAGCTCGTGTCGGCCCGATTGGTAGCCGTCATCCGGTTGGCGAGTGTGTAGGTGAGGCGACCCTCCACTCGGTCGCCCATCCGGATCAGGGCGCCGGTGACGAAGAGGCCTGCCAGGCCGGACGCGGCATAGTCACGTCTGGTCGTCGGACCGTTGCCCGGACGGACCTCGGTGACGATCGTGTCGTCGAACACCGTGACGCCACTGCCGACGAAGGCGCGCATCGGATGCGAAGGCGCGCCGGTGACGTAGGCGGCGGTCAGCTGCCCATGCCATGCGGTACGGCCGTACTGGATCGAGACGCCAGACGATCGGTTCGCGGGCGACGAACAACACAGCGGCCATTCCTGCCGCGGCGTGGTCACGTAGCCGAGCGTGGTCGTGATCAGCAGGCGATCGAGTGGGCGAATCGACACGTACGGCCGCCCGTACGGCCCACCGGCGCCGTCGCTGTCGAAGCGACAGATCAGGTAGGGGAGCGGGATCTCCTCGACCGAGGCGAGGCAGTTCCACGCGGCTCCGATGCCGAGGGTGATGGTGGGACGCTGGGCCTGCGCGACGCTGGGGCACGACAGGCACAGGCAGAGCAGCGCGCCCGAGGCGCTGCGGACGATCGACATGACATTCCTCCTCGCGGAGGAATGTGCAAATGCCTCGTCGACCGGCTCAGGCTCGGCGCTACGCGGTGACCGGCTCGCGATCCAGCAGGAAATGCAACAGGTCGATGCGCGTGAGGATCGAGGTCGGCCGGCGCTGGTCGTCGACCACCACGACACCGCTGCTCTTGCGCAGCGACTCCTCGAGCGTGGACAGCGGCGTGTTCGCGCCCACGACCGGCACGTGACGGTTCATCGCCTTCGACACGAGCGCCTGCGCGGTGCCTTCACCGGATCCGAGGAACGCCATCACGTCGGCTTCGGACACCATGCCGACGAGCACACCGCCCGACGTCACCGGCAGCTGCGAGATGCCGCGGGTGCGCATCACCTGCACGACCTGCCCCAGTGTCTGCGTGTCCTCGGCGACGACGAGGGGCGGGCGTCCGCTGGTCTCCGTGCAGCAGATGTCGCCGACCTTGGCGTCGATGGTGCGCGTCTGGAAGAAGCCGTTGTCGCGCATCCACTTGTCGTCGACGAACTTGGTCATGTAGTTGCGGACGCCGTCGGCCAGTAGCACCACGCAGTTCTGACCGCGACCGAGCGAGCCCGCCTTCTGCAGCGCCGCGAACATCGCCGAGCCGCTCGAGCCGCCGACCAGCAGGCCTTCCTCGCGAATGAGGCGGCGGGCCAGCAGGAAGGACGGCTGATCGGAGGTCTTGACCCATTCGTCGACGAGCGATCGGTCGAGGACGTCGGGGATGAAGTCGTAGCCGATGCCTTCGACCTTGTAGGTCGCGACGTCGGTGCCGCCGCCGAGGATCGATCCCACCGGGTCGGCGCCGATGATGCGGCACGACGGCCGCGCCGCCTTCAGCTTGCGCGCGACGCCGGTGATGGTGCCGCCCGTGCCCGCCGCGATGACCACCATGTCGACCTGACCGTCGAGGTCGTCGAGGATCTCCTGACCCGTCGCGTCGTAGTGGACCTGCGGATTGGCCGGGTTGCTGTACTGGTCGAGGATGTGCGCGTTGGGCAGCTGCGACTGCAGCCGGCGCGCGACGCTGATGTGACTCTCGGGCGAGTCGAACGCCGCCTCGGTCGGGGTCCGGATGATCTCGGCGCCGAGGGCCTCGAGGACGACCTGTTTCTCGCGGCTCATCTTCTCGGGCATCGTGATGATCACCCGATAGCCGCGGACGGCGCCGGCCAGCGCGATGCCGATCCCGGTGTTACCGCTGGTCGGCTCGATCAGCGTGTCGCCCGGCTTGATGCGGCCCGATGTCTCCGCCGCGTCGACCATGGCGAGGCCGATACGGTCCTTCACCGATCCGCCCGGGTTCAGGAACTCGCACTTCGCGTACAGGTTGCACTCGAGGTGCGCCCCGAGACGGTTCAGCTTGATGAGCGGCGTGCGGCCGATGGCGTCGAGAATGGAGTTGATCAGCATGAGAGATCCGCGCCGGCGTGCGCCCGGTCATCGTACCGGATCTCTCGTGGCGGCTGGCCGCCCGTGCTGCTCAGAAGCCCCCGAAGGTCCCGGTGGCGTCGTCGGCACTCGGGCCGAAGCTGCGCGGCGTGGCTGACGTGCGGCGCGATGTCGGCATCGCCACCACGCGTCCCGGGGGAACCGCTGGTACCGCGGCACGAGCCGGGTGACGCCGGCGTGCGGACTGCGCCTGCTGCAGGGCGCGCTGCGCGGCGTCGGCGCCGACCACGAGTTCGGCGAGTGACCCGACCACCTGGCGCGACGTCTCGGCCTGGGCGTTGAGCTCCTCGCTGGCGGCGGCGCTCTCTTCGGCCGTCGCGGCCGTGTTCTGCGTCATCCCTTCCATCTGTGCGATGGCCGACGACAGCTGCGCGATGCCCTGTGTCTGCTGCCCGGTGGCTGCCGTCACCTCGTCGACAATCGACTTCACCGTGACCGAGGACTCGGTGACCTTGGCGATCGCATCGGCCACCTGTTGCACACGCACCTGGCCTTCGGTCGAGCGAGCAATGGAGGCTTCGATGAGGGCCGCCGTGTCGCGCGCGGCCTGCGCCGAACGCTGCGCCAGGGCCCGGACCTCGTCGGCGACGACGCCGAAGCCCATGCCGGCATCACCGGCCCGCGCCGCTTCGACGGCGGCGTTGAGCGCGAGGATGTTGGTCTGGAACGCGATCTCGTCGATGCTCCGGATGATGCGCGCCACCTGGTCACTGGACTCACGGATGGCCGTCATCGACGTCACCATGTGACCGAGGGCGGCGTTGGCACCCGCCACCTGCGTCTCGGTGTGTCCCATGATCTCCGACGCCCGCTGCGCGTGCTCGCTCGTCCGGCGGGTCATCGACTCGATCTCCTGGATGGCCGCGGACGTTTCTTCGAGCGTCGCGGCCTGCTCGGACGCGCCCTGCGCCAGCGTCTGCGACGACGCGGCGACCTGGTCGGCGGCCAGCACGAGGTGGTCACTGCCATCGGTGAGCGACGTGGTTGCGGTGCGGATGCGGCGCGAGGCGCCGACGCCGATCGTCCAGGCCAGCGCGCAGCCGATGGCGATGCCCGCGAGCGTCAGGCCACCCATGGCGAGCAGGCTGGCGCGGCCGGTCTTCTCGGCGCCTTCGCGTTCGCCGGTGGCCAGCGCGTAGTTGGCCTCCTGGAGTTGGTTCATGTGCTCGCGCATCGCGTCGAAAGCGGCCTTGGACGGGCCGAGGCTTTGGGCAGTCGCGCCAGCGAGGTCACCGCGCTTGCGTGCCTCGAGCACGGCGCGCGACGCCGAACGCCAGGTCACCCGGGCCGCTTCGTAGCTGCTGATGACGCGATGCTCCGTGTCGGTCGTGGCCGTGGCCTTGGCCTTCTCCCAGCGCTCGTCGGCCTGCCGTGCGTTCTCCTCGTAGTCGGCCGCCAGGCGCCGGACCAGCGCCTCGTCGGTCGCGCCGAGGATGGAGCGCTCGGCGACGAGCAGCTGATGGAGGTCGCGGTCGGCCTCGAGCAGTTGCGTGATGACGAGCAGGCGCACGTCGAAGATCTCGCGGACATTGCTCTGCAGGCGGCTGACGTTCAGCGTGGCCGCCCCGCCCGTGAGGGCAACGAGCCCGATCATCAGGGTGAAGGCGAGGCCGAGCTGAGTGGCAAGACGAAGACGACGAAGACCAGGCATGGGATGGGGGAGGCCACCAAGACGAGTTGGCCTCCCTTGGACAGTCGGCAGAGCCTGGCAGTGCTTGAATCCCGAGCTGGAAACAGCCACCGTGAAGGCGGCAGACACGGGAAAATGCAAACCAAGGTTATCGAATGAGCTCGTCCTGGGTGCTCGACTGCATCCGTTCCCTCGGGTACGCCGGCATCGCCCTGTTGATGTGCCTGGAGAATCTGTTTCCGCCGATCCCGTCGGAGCTGATCATGCCGTTGGCCGGTGTGCTGGCGGGGGAGGGCGGCCTGTCGCTGTCCGGCGCCATCGCGGCAGGGAGCGTCGGCTCGCTGGCCGGGCAGTCGGCCTGGTTCTGGCTGGGGCGCCGGCTCGGGGAACGACGGCTTCGTCGCCTCGCCGAGCGCCACGGTCGCTGGCTCGCCATGTCGCCCGATGATCTCGATCGGGCGCGGGACTGGCTCGTGCGCCACGGTGCCGTGTCGCTGATGCTCGGGCGGTTGGTGCCGACGGTGCGGACGCTGATCTCGCTGCCGGCCGGCATGGCCGGGGTGCCGCTCTGGCAGTTCCTGGCGTACTCCGCCGTCGGGACCACCGTCTGGACGGCGGCGTTGGCCGTGGCCGGCTACCTGCTCCGCGCCCGGTTCACGCGGATCAACGACGTGCTCGGGCCGGTGTCGACCGGGATCGTCGTCGCGATCGTCGGGTGGTACGTGTATCGGGTGGCCACCTACGACCGTCGCAGCGGACGCGCCTCGAAGCGATAGACTGCCCAGATGCACCTGCGCGCTCCGGCATCACGTCGACGTCCGATGTTCGTCGTGGTGGCAGTGACGGTGCTGCTGCCCGTGCTGGCGGGCTGCGACAGCCTGTACTACCGGGCGATGAAGAAGGTGGGCTTCGAGAAGCGCGACCTGCTCGTCAAGGAAGTGAAGCAGGCCCGCGACGCCCAGGCGAAGGCGCAGGAGGAGTTCAAGACGGCACTCGAGCGTTTTCGCGAGATCGTCCAGGTCGATGGCGGCAAGCTCGAAGACACCTACGAGCGCCTCAATCGTGAGCTGACGCGCAGCGAGGATCGTGCGAAGGACGTCCGCGGCCACATCAAGGACGTGCGCGACGTCTCGAAGGCGTTGTTCAAGGAATGGCAGGATGAACTCGGGAAGTACTCCAACCGCCGGTTGCGCGCCGAGTCCGAGCGTGAACTGCGCGACACCCGTCGTCGCACCGAGGTGTTGTTGACGTCGATGGAGCGGGTGGCCGACCGCATCGATCCCGTGCTCAAGCCGCTCCGCGACCGCGTGCTCTTCCTCAAGCACAACCTCAATGCGCGAGCCCTGGGCGCGATCACCAGGGAACTGTCGGTCGTGTCGGCCGACGTCGATGCCCTCGTCGCCGACATGCAGCGGGCGATTGGCGAGGCCGACGCGTACCTGAAGTCGATGGACACCCCGTCGAGCAGTCGAGACCAACGGCAGGTGAACCAGTTACACTCGATGGCTTGACCCCGACGGCGGGGACTGCCGATCGATGCCTCGTCCGGTTCACATCGCCTTTCTCGGCTGCGGATTCATCACGCGAGTCCATTGTGGCCACCTGCGGCGGCTCGGCGACGACGTCCGCTGCGGGTTCGCGAGCCGCGACCGGGCGAGGGCCGAATCGTACACGCGTGAGTTCGGCGGCTTCGCCAGTTATGGCAGCTACGACGAGGCGATCGCCGATCCGCGCGTCGACGCCGTCGTGGTTGCCGTGCCGACGGCGTTCCATCTCGAGCTCACGCATCAGGCCCTCGCGGCTGGTCGGCACGTGCTCGTCGAGAAGCCGGCCTTTCCCACCCTCGCGGACTTCGAGGATGTGCGCCAGGCCCGCGACCGTGCCGGCCGTGTCGTCCTGGTCGGCGAAAACGACCACTACAAGCCGCTCGCAGTGACGCTGCGACGCCTGCTCGCGGAGGGTGCCATCGGCGACCTCGTGCTGGCGCACTTCGTAACGGTCGCGCACCGGCTCAAGACCGCGGAGGACTGGCGCAACGACCTGGCGATGGCGGGCGGGGATGCCTTCTTCGAGGAAGGCATCCACTGGCTGCACGTGGCCGGCAGTCTCGGTCCACGCATCGTCGAGGCGCACGGGTATCGACCGGCGGTGACGGCGACCGGACCGGACCGGCGACCGAAGAGTCTGCTGGTGGCCCTCACGTACGACAGCGGTGCGGTCGGCGCGATCTACTACTCGCGCGAGATTCCATCGCTGCTGCGTGGCCTGCGCGTGTCGAAGCTGTTCGGGCGCGACGGCGTGATTACCTTCGAGTCCAACGGCGCCTTCGTGGTGGCGCGGCGGCGCGGTGGCCTGCCACGGTTCGTGGCGCCCGGGTGGCGCGACATCCGCGGCTACCAGGCGATGTACCGCGACTTCGTCCAGGCCATCCGCACCGGTCAACCCCCCGAGATGCGGCTCGAACGTGCGATCGAGGACCAGCGCCTGATGGAGCAGATCATGCGGACCGCGGACCGGACTGCTGGTGCGCAGGTGGCGTCGTAGCCATGATCGACACCGCCGTCCATCAGGCAGACGTCGTCATCATCGGATCAGGCGCCGGCGGCGGCACGCTCACGCACGCGCTGGCGTCGACGGGACGACGGATTCTGCTGCTCGAGCGAGGTGGCGTCGTACCCTCGGAGCCGGAAAACTGGAGTCCGCACGCGGTCTGGAAGGACTTGCGGTATCGCACCCGCGAGCAGTGGGTGGACCAGGACGGCGTCGCCTTCACGCCGTACACGCATTACGGCATCGGCGGCAACACGAAGTACTGGGGCAGCGTGCTGTATCGCCTGCGCCGCGAAGACTTCGGTGAGCTGGCGCACATGGATGGTGTCTCGCCGGCCTGGCCGATCACCTACGACGACCTGGCGCCCTGGTACGACGCCGCCGAACGCCTGTATCAGGTGCACGGCGACGCTGCCGGCGATCCGACCGAGCCGGCGCGCGGCGCGTTTCCGCACGGTCCGATCCCGCACGCGGCGCCGATGCAGGACATCATCGCCGGACTGCGCAAGCAGGGCCTGCATCCGTCGGCGTTGCCGCTGGGTCTCATCGAACCCGGACTGCCCGGCGGGTGTCAGCTGTGCCGGACGTGCAACTCGTTTCCGTGCCGTATTCATCGCAAGAGCGACGCCGATGTCTGCTGCGTGCGGCCGGCGCAGGCGGCGCCCAACGTCGAAGTCTGGACGGGCGCGCTGGCGCACCGGCTGTTGACGTCAGCCGACGGCACGCGCGTCGTCGCGGTCGACGTCGAGCGCAACGAACAGCGATGGCGGGTCGAGGCGCCGGTGATCGTCGTGTCGTGTGGCGCGGCCAATTCCGCCGCCTTGCTGCTGCGATCGGCCAACCTGCAGCACCCGCGCGGTCTCGCCAACAGCTCCGATCTGGTGGGTCGTCGCTACATGGCGCACCTGGCGACGATGATGCAGGGGTTCCGCCCGTTCAGGGCCAACGAGGCCGTGTTCCAGAAGACGGTCGCGATCAACGACTTCTACCTGCGTGGTCCGGACACGCCGTATCCCCTCGGGCAGATCCAGGCGCAGGGGCGCACGCACGGCATCATGGCCAAGGTCGTCGGTGACACCTGGTTCGAGGGACGCCTGGCGTGGCTGCCCGAGTGGCTCTACGATCTGTACTGCTCGCGCGGCATCGACTGGCTGGCGATGTCGGAAGACCTGCCCAATCACGACAACCGCGTAACGCTCGACAGCGAGGGCCGAGTGCGGCTCGCGTACGTGCCCAACAACGTGCGCGCCCACGCGCGGCTGGTGCAGGAAGTGCAGCGCATGCTCCGGCGTCTCGGCTGCTGGAAGGTCGTCACCGCGTCGCACGGCAGCCGCAACACGACGCATCAGTGCGGCACGCTGGTCTTCGGTCGCGATCGCTCGACATCGGTGCTCGATCCGTACTGTCGCACGCACGACGTCGCCAATCTCTTCGTCGTCGACGCCTCGTTCTTTCCCTCGTCGGCGGCGGTCAACCCCGGTCTCACCATCGTTGCGCAGGCGTTGCGCGTCGCCGATCACCTGCGGCGCACCGACCTGGCCGACGTTCAGGACGCGTCCGCCCATTCGGCGTCGGCGCCCACCTACAGCGCATGAAGGTCCAGTCGTTCAGTCACGTCGGTATCACGGTCTCGGACTTCAACCGGTTCGTCCGCTTCTACTGGGATGTCTTCGGCTGCCCGGTGGTGGGCGTCTCGGAGACGCCACCGGAACGCGTCCGCAGTTTCTTTCAGGTGGGCGAGGGGCACGAGGCGCCGCGGTGCCGCATCGGGTGGATCCGTGTCCCCGGCGGAGCGATCCTCGAGATCTTCGAGTTCCAGCCGCAGCTGCCACCGGAGCAGATTCCGTGGAACCGCGTCGGGCAGACGCACTTCAGCTTCAACGTCCGCAACATCCACAAGTGGCATGCGTACCTCGAGGCCAAGGGCGTCGAGATCGTCAGTCGTCCCGAGCAGTCGCCGCGCGGACACTGGTTCTTCTTCGTGCGCGACTTCGACGGCAACCTGATCGAGATGATCGACCTGCGGCACATGTACTACGTGCTCGGCTGGTTGGGGGCGCTCGGTGGCTGGGTGTTCCGTCGGGGGATGTATCGGCGGTACTACGAGTAGAAGGGCGAAAGTCGACAGTCGGTAGTCGGAAGTCGGAAGTCGGAAGGGCGATGAGCCCCGTCTCCAGGAAATTGAAGACCGTGTTCCCGCCAGCGTCCCAGCCGTGGCTGACGGACGGTCGAGACGAACCTCAGCGAGACCACCGGTAGACGGCGACGCCAGGACGCGTGGTCGAGAGCTGCAGCAACTCCCGCACACGTCGTCGGCAGGGGATGGTCATGACGTTGTATTTCTACGCATGTGTGCGTTGAGCCACCACCGAACGGGGGCGTGATAGTGGGACAACGATTTTGGCTGATGAAGGTCGAGCCAGAGGTCTACTCGATCGACAATCTCGAGCGCGACGGGCAGACCAGTTGGGAAGGCGTGCGGAACTATCAGGCGCGCAACTTCCTGCGCGATCAGTTTCAAGTGGGTGACAAAGTCCTGTTCTACGCGTCGAACGCGTCACCATCGGGGGTGACGGGGCTGGCGGAGGTGACGCGTGCCGGATATCCGGACGCGTCGGCCTGGACACGCGACCACGTCTACTTCGACAAAGGCAGTACACCCGAGTCGCCGACGTGGTTCATGGTCGACATCGGGTTCGTGGAGCGGTTTCCCGACACCGTGGCGCTCGAGACGCTCAAGACCACGGCCGGCCTCGAGGACATGGTCGTCACCCGCAAGGGCAGTCGCCTGTCGGTGCAGCCCGTCACGCGTGCCGAGTACGACATCGTCCGCAAGCTCGGCAGACGCCGCTGAGCCACTGGCAGCGCTCCTGCAACAGGAACGACCCATGGAGATCGGACGGATTGTCGCGGCCGAGATCGAGTCCGGCCTGCCACGCCTGCGTGGGCTGACCGCGCGTGCCGACATCCCGGTGACTCAGGCCGTCCTCGACGAGGCACTCCGGCTCGCACCGGGCCTCCCGCGCGACCTGCGGGTGGAAATCGGCGCCGACCGCCAGCTGCTGATACGGGTCGGGCCCGTGCACGCCAACGCGCGGCTGGCTCCCGGGCTCAGCCTCGGGCCACGGCCCCGGCTCACCATCGAGCTGGCCTCCCAGTTGGTGGCGTGGGGGCTTCGCGCGGTCACATTGCCGTCGTTCGTCAGCGTGGAAGGTCGACTGGTCCATGTCGATCTGGCCAGCGTGCCTGCCCTCCGTCCCGCGGCGCCCTGGTGGCCGCACCTGCAACAGGTCACCTTCACCTCCACCCACGGCCGGCTCGCCGTCCACGCCGCCGTGCAGGTCACGTAAGGAAAGGACAACGCGATGGATTCGGTGGGACCGTTGCAGGACTGGCTGCGGGGGCAGCTCGCGTCGGGATTGCCGGCGTTGGCCGGCGCGCGTGTCAGCGGCCGCGTGCCGCTCCAGGTGGAACTGCTCAACGAACTGATCGCCGGTGCGCTGTCGAGCGCGGCGCAACCGCGCGAGGCGAGCGTCGCTGGCCCCCGTCCGGCGCTGCCAGTCGACGTCGCGAGGTTGGTGAAGCATGTGCGGCACCTGCGCGTCGACGCGGCACCCGGCACCGTCACGCTGGATTTCGAGATCGGTGTAGACGGCTGACGGTGGCGATCAGGGCATCGCGCGTGATCGGCTTGGGGAGGTGGGCCTGATACCCCGCATCGAAGGCCCGCTGCCGGTCGTCGTCGCGAGTCAGCGCGGTCACCGCAGCGGCGGGCGTCGCCGCGCCCTGATCGGGCCGCAGGGCGCGCACGGCGCGGATCAGCGCGTAGCCGTCGACGCCGGGCATCCCGATGTCGGCGACCAGCACGTCGGGGCGCTGGGCCTGCAGGATTTCCAGCCCTTCGTCGGCGCCGGCGGCTGCGAGGACGCGCGCGCCGCTCGTTTCGAGGAATCGCACCGCCACTTCCCGTGAGTCGGCGTCGTCGTCCACGACGAGGACCGTCAGCGACGGCGTCAGCCCGTCGTCGACGGGGAGCGCGGCAATCGGCGTTGCGGCATCCAGGCTCGCCAATGCGTGATGCGCAGGCAGGCGCACGACGAACGTGGCCCCGAGACCGGCGCCGCGGCTGTCGGCCGACACCGATCCGCCATGCAGTTCGACGAGCTGACGCACGAGCGCGAGGCCGATGCCCAGGCCGCTGTGGCGACGCGTCGTCGACCCGTCACCCTGCCGGAAGCGCTCGAAGACGTGCGGCAGGAAGTCCGGGCCGATGCCCTGGCCCGAATCGCTCACCGTCACGACATGCACGCCATCGTCGCGATGCAGCGTGATGTGGATGTGGCCACCCGGTGGGGTGAACTTCACCGCGTTGACGAGCAGGTTCCAGCACACCTGCTGCAGGCGGTCGGCATCCCCGGACACATACAGCCCCGTCTCGGTGTCGTCGTGGTGCAGGAGCTGTCCCTTGGCGGCTGCCGCTGGCATCACCGTGACGACCGCGTCGTGGACCACGGTCGCCAGATCCACGGGCTGGGCCCCGACGCGGAGCTGGCCGGCGCTCATCCGACTGAGATCGAGCAGGTCGTCGATCAACTGGGTCTGCAGACGGGCGTTGCGGGCGATCGTGGCGAGGCCGGACTGCAGCGCGTCGGCGGTACGCGGCCCGGACTGGAGAATCTGCGCCCACCCGAGAATGGCGTTGAGAGGCGTGCGCAGCTCGTGCGAGACGGTGCCGAGGAATTCGTCGCGCAGCAGTGTGGCGCGTTCCGCCTCCTGCCGCGCCGTGCGCTCGCGATCGAGAAGCGACTCGCGCTCGAGCTCGGCCTGCCGGCGTTCGGTGACGTCCACCGCCACGCCGACGACGCGGGTCAGCGCGCCGGCCTCGTCGTACGCACCCGTGCACGTGTCCTCGAGATACAGCGTGCGCCCGTCGGGGCGATTGAATCGATACGCGAGCCGACAGGTCGGCTGGTGCGCCGAGAGTGCCGTGAGCACATCCGCGAACAGCGCCTGGTCCTGCGTGTCGACGTGCTCGACGAACGCCTGGATGGTGCTGCGCTGGGCCTGTGCGAGCGGCCAGCCGAGGATCTCGGCGCACTCCGCCGTGCGCGTGACCTGATCGCTCGCCAGATCATGCTCGTACGCGAACGACCGCGCCGCCGCCAACGCGAGGTGCAGGCGGTGTTCGCGATCGCGCAGCGCCAGCTTGCCGCGTCGCTCGTCGGCGACGACGGCGAGCACGAGTGCGGTGAAGGAGGCCGCAATCACGAACTGCTGGAGGATGACGAAGCGGGAGTCGGCCTGCGCACTGCCGGCCAGTACGCCGGTGCCCATCATGGTGCCGGCCACGCCGATGATCGTCGCCGGGAGCAGCGCCAGCGTCGCCCCGCGCACGCCGAACACCAGGCTGCACCAGAGCAACACCGGGAACACGAGCCAGCTGCGCGACAGCGCCGAGGCCGGGCCGAAGAAGACGAGCGCGCTCACGGCCGATGTCGCGGCGACGCACGCCAGCAGGTGCAGCCAGTAGGTGAGCGACCGTGGCAGCGGGTCGCCGGTTCCCCAGGCGAGTATCAGCGGCGTGACGACGAGGATGCCGCCGACGCTGCCCATCCACCACGTGGTCCAGGTGACGGAGAACGGGGCGGCCAGTGCGCCGCCGGTGATGGTGAGCGCAAGGGCGCCGATCGTCGCGCCGACGATGGAGCTCCCGAGCGCGCCGACGCCGAGCCACAGCACGTCCCGCAACCGCGCCATGCCCAGATCGACCCGCCCGAAGCGCTCGAGGACGTAGGCGCCGGTCCACGCGGCGAGACCGTTGGCGGCGGCGACCGCGAGCCAGACGACGGGCGGCTGGGTGCTGCTGGCAATCCAGAAGGCGAGCAGCCGGCTGGCGACGACGGCCGGCCAGTACCGGCGACCGGCCAGGAGGAGTGCGGCCAGGGCGGCGCCCGTGCCCGGGAAGATCGGCGAGGAGGTGCGTCCCGACGTGATCCAGAACGTCCCCAGGTGCGAGCTGAGGAAGAAGACCAGCGCCAGCGTCACGGTGATGACGCTGGCCCGCAGGAGGACCGTACGCGACGGCGCGGCGATCGAACCGGCAATCATGGTGTGGGCATCCGGGGGGACGCCTCCATTCTACGTGGAGACAACGACGCCGTCAGGCGTGCGCCGCGGCGAACTCCTCGTAGGTCCCCTTCCAGTCCTCGATGCCGTCGCGCGTGCACGACCACACACGGCTGCCGACTTCCTCGATCAAGTCCTCGTCGTGCGTCACCAGGAAGACGGTGCCTTCGTACTTCTGCAGGGCGACGTTGAGCGCGTTGATCGATTCGAGGTCCAGGTGGTTGGTCGGCTCGTCGAGCACGAGGACGTTCGGCTTCTGCAGCATCAGCCGGCAGAAGAGGAGACGGGCCGTTTCGCCACCCGACAGCGCTGCGGTCGGCTTGTGCCCTTCCTCGCCGCTGAACAGCATCTGCCCGAGCAGGCCATGGATGTCCTGCCGATGCGCGTCGGGTGCGAACGAGTGGAGCCACTCGACGGCGGTCGTCCCGTGCGGGATCGCGCCGGTGTGGTCCTGCGAGAAGTAGCCGACCGAGACTTCGTGGCCCCAGCGGACGGTGCCTTCGTCGCGCGCCGCCGGGTCGGCGATCACCCCTGGCGCGTCGGCCAGCAGGGCCTTCAGGAGAGTGGTCTTGCCGACACCGTTACGGCCGACGATGACGATCTTCTCGCCGCGATTGACGATGGCGCTGAAATCGCGCACGACTTCCAGTGCCTCGAAGGCCTTCGAGACGTCCTTGGCCTCGAGCGCCAACTTGCCCGACGGGCGCTCGATCGAGAACTTGATGAAGGGGCGCTGGATGTTCGAGCGGGCCAGGTCGTTGGTCTGCAGCCGCTCGACTTCCTTCTTGCGCGACGTCACCTGACTCGACCGCGTGCCCGCCGAGAAGCGCTGGATGAACTCGTTCAGCTGCGCAATCTTCTTCTCGCGCTGCGCGTTGTCGGATTCGATGCGCGAGCGAATCTGCGTCTTGGCGACGACCATGTCGTCGTAGCCGCCGGTGTAGGTGATGATCGTCTGGTAGTCGATGTCGGCGATGTGCGTGCACACCGCGTTGAGGAAATGCCGGTCGTGCGAGATGACGATCAGCGTGCCCTCGAACCGGACGAGGAAATCCTTCAGCCAGTGGATCGAGTCGAGGTCGAGGTGGTTGGTCGGCTCGTCGAGCAGCAGCGCCTGCGGGGCGCCGAACAGGGCCTGCGCGAGCAGCACGCGCACCTTCTGCCCGCCCTGCAGCTCGCGCATCTTGCGGTCGTGCAACTCGTCCGGGATGTCGAGGCCGGCCAGCAGGATCGCCGCATCGCTCTCGGCGCTGTAGCCGTCTTCCTCGCCGACGATGCCCTCGAGTTCGCCGAGGCGCATGCCGTCCTCGTCGGTCATGTCGGTCTTCTCGTAGAGCCGATCACGCTCCTCGAGCGCCGACCACAGCCGCGCGTTGCCCATGATCACCGTGTCGACGACGCGGAAGTCGTCGAAGGCGAAGTGGTCCTGGCGCAGGACGCCGAGCTTCTGGGGCCGGGTCACCGAGCCCTTCTGCGGCGCCTGCTCGCCGGTCAGCAGCTTCATGAAGGTCGACTTGCCGGCTCCGTTCGGTCCGGTCAGGCCGTAGCGCCGGCCGGCCGAAAACGTGGTCGTGACCTCGTCGAAGAGGACCTTCGAGCCGTACCGCATGGACACGCCGTGGACTGCAATCATGGAAATCCTGTACGGCCGCGGATGAGGGGGAGACGCCAGGGCGGCGTCCTCGAGGCCCGGCCGAACTCCTGATTGTACCGCGGACCACGCCCGCCGGCACCGGCCTGGAATGACCCCGCGGCGCTGTCGAGCGGCGGCTGTCGAAGCTCCGCCGCAAGCCGAATCCGGGTGGTATCGTGTCATCCGCCCTCGGCCGGGCCCGTCCTCGATGGGGCGCCGGTGTCTCGCCGCGCCCGCCGGGCCGCCGACGGCCACGCGATCGATGGACACCCTCAACGGACTTCCGCTCCCCGCGCCGGCCGTCGTGCCGACGCTCGATCCAGCCTTCCGCCCGGCGGTGCTCGCCGTCCGCGCCTTCGCCGCCCGCGTCAGTGAAGCCGGGGGAGGGGTGCCCGTGCGTCTCGCGCTCGAACAGGCCGACGGCTCGGTGTTCCGCTTCGACCTGGCCGTGTTGCCTGCCGGACATCCTGACGAGGCCGGCAACGTCGCCTTCGTCGAGCGCTACGTCAAGTTCCTGCTGTGGTCGCGCGGTGGCTGGCGGCTGCATGTCGATGCGCCCGCCGCCCTGGTCGACGCCCTCGAGGCGCACTACCGCGAGACGGCGACGGGGCGGTTCGACGCCGACCTGGTCGCGTCGCGCATGTTCGACCATCCCCTGACCATCACGCGGACCGCCGCATTGCCCGACGAGCGGTCGGTGACGCGGCCACTCGGCCGGCACCTCGAGGGGTGCCGCATCGGGTTCGATCTCGGCGGCTCCGACCGCAAGGTCGCGGCAGTGATCGACGGGGAAGTGGTGTTCAGCGAAGAGACCGTGTGGGACCCGTACCACAAGCCGGACCCGCAATATCACTTCGACGGCATCATGGACTCGCTGCAGAAGGCGGCCGAGCACCTGCCACGCGTGGACGCCATCGGAGGAAGCGCCGCTGGCGTGTACGTCAACAATCGTGTCAAGGCCGGCTCGCTCTTCCGGGGAGTGGCCCAGGACCTGTTCGACCAACGCGTCAAGGATCTCTTTCTCGAAGTGCGACGCGCGTGGAAGGGCGTGCCGCTCGAGGTCGTCAACGACGGCGAGGTGACGGCGCTGGCCGGATCGATGTCGCTCGGCAAGAACGCCATCCTCGGCATCGCACTCGGCACCAGCACGGCGGCTGGTTACGTCACGGCCGACGGCAACATCACGTCGTGGCTCAACGAACTGGCCTTCGTGCCCGTCGCCTACAACCCCGACGCGCCGGCCGACGAGTGGTCCGGCGACTTCGGCGTCGGCTCGCAATACCTGTCGCAGCAGGCGGTGGGCCGCCTGGCGCCGCTGGCCGGCATCGAGACGCCGGCCGACATGGGGTTGCCCGACAAGCTCAAGGTGGTCCAGAGACTGCGAGCCGAGGGGCACGACGGCGCCCGCAAGATCTACGAGACGGTCGGCGTGTAC
>DATJTM010000151.1:0-16656 GCA_035503395.1 Luteitalea sp. | reverse complement strand
CTTGAAGCGGTCGACACCGATCGGGAAGTTCTGGATCGAGCGCTGCGTCTGCGCGGCCCAGTAGACGTCGGTCGGGACCTCGATGGGGCCCATCGAGTCCTTTTCTGTCCTGGTCTTGATGCTCATGGCTGTGTGGGATCGCGCTCGCGCGGCGTCGGCGCCGCTTGCGATCACACAAGCATATTTCAGGAGACAGGAGACGCAAGAACAGGAGGCAGGAGGTCAGGAATACAGGAATCAGGACTCAGCGGCTCTGAGCGGCCGGCCTTCAGCAATCGGCCGTCGACTACGCCAGCTCGACGGGCTGTCGAAGGCGGGTGGTGCGACGGTCGAGCAGGTTGGCGACGACTTCGCGTGCGCGCGGATTGGAGGGCCCGTCGGCGTCGTGGGTCTTGCCCTTCTGCTGGTTGCAGCGGGCGCAGGCCAGCGCGAGATTCGCGTCGACATCGGGGTCGCCCACCCGGGCAGTGAGCTCACGGGCGGCGACGCGGCCGAACCAGCTGCGCGGGACGATGTGCTCGAGCGTGGTGGCGCCGAGCGGCCGCCCGTCGGCATGGACCGCACATGGGGACTGGCAGTGCAGGCACGGCGCCGTCCAGATGCCATCGTCACCTCGCGCCGCGCGTGAATCGGTGGCGACGACCCGGAGGAAGAGGCGCTGGAGTCGAGCCGCCATGCGGTCGTGCAATCAGCGGCGGACGATGCGGGCGTCGGCGCTGTAGCGTCCGGCGCCGAGGCAGAGGAAGAGGAATGCGATGCCGCCGAACAGGAACGCGCGTTCCTTGTTCGTGAACGGTTCGCCCGCGTGCTGGAGGAACCCTGCCACCATCATCGTGCAGAGGATGAAGAACGCGGCCGGCCGCGTGAACAGCCCGAGTGCGAGCAGGAAGCCGCCACCCACCTCACTGCAGGCGGCGGCAATCGCAAAGACGATCGGCATCGGGAAGCCGAGCGCACCGACACTCTCGACGAACTGTGGCGACGGCGGCACCTTCTGCAGCCCGTGCGCGATCGCCAGCGCGAGCCCGGCGAACACGCGGATCGGCAGGAGTCCGAGGTCGAACAGCCACGAGTTGCCTTTCAGTCCTCCGAACAGCAGCGCACGCATCGGGCACCTCCACGGGCGAGTATAGCCAGACGGCCTTCGTCGTTCGGCCTTCGGCCTTCGACCGCCGGGCGGGCCTTTCGTCGTTCGTCGTTCGTCGTTCGTCGTTGCCCGCGCCTCTACAATCTGCCCGTGCGCGTCCGTTGGGTGTCCGTCGTGGTGGGAGTGTGGCTGGTGCTGATGCTCAGCCAGGCCGCGCCGCGCAACACTGGCGACTCGAGCGAATACCTCGGCATGGCGATGCAGTTCGCCGCCGGGCGGCCGCCGTCGTTCACGGAGGGCGAGCTGCGCGGCATGCGGACGGCGTCGGGCATGCCGGAGGCGGGGTTCGAACTCGAGACCCGGCGCTTTCAGGAGATCCGTGGCGCCGACGGGCGCTACGAGATGCCGCACATGTGGGTGTACTCGCTGCTGGCGACGCCGGCCGTCTGGGGCGCCCGCCTGCTGCGCGCCGCGCCGGTATGGGGGCTGGTGGCCACCAATGTCGCGCTGCTGGCCGGCCTGCTTGCGCTGATCGTCTGGCGGGGCGGCCGCGCCTGGGCGTTCGCCGTCGTCGTGACGCCTCTCGTGTGGTGGGTGGACAAGCCGCTGGCCGAGGTCATGATGGCCTGCGGACTCGGCGCCGCGGCCCTGCTGTTCCCGACGCACGGCGGTGCGGCTCTCGTCGTGCTCGGCCTGCTCGCGGCGCAGAATCCGGCCCTGCTCGTCGCCTGCGTCGTCTTCGGCGTGTTGGCGTTCGTCCAGAACCCTCGACGTCTCCACGACTGGCGCTGGATGACGGCGGCGGCAATCGGAGCGCTCTTCGCGGCGGTCGCGCCGACGTATTACCTGTGGCGACTCGGTCGTCTGTCGCCGCTCACGAGCTATGCCGAGGCCGCGTTGCCGAGTGCGTCGGCACTGCTCTATCCCCTGATCGACGTGAACATGGGGCTGTTCGTGCGGTTCCCACCTGCACTCCTGCTGGTGCTCGTTCCGTTGGCCCGACGCGACGGCTGGCGCATGTCGGCGGCCTGGCCGTGCGCGCTCACGGCAACGGCGCTGCTGCTCGTGTGCAGCCAGCAGCCGAACATGAATCAGGGCGGCAATCCCGATCTCTCGCGCTATGCGATGTGGCTGCTGCCCCTGATGTTGCCGTGGCTGCTGTCGCTCGATGCCGCGAGCGTCGCGCAACGCGCGGCCGGCATCGCCGTACTGGTGCTGTGTGCCGCGTGGACGACGGTCGCGTTCCCGTTGACGCGACCGGAAAGCTATCGCTATCCCACCGCCCTGGCGACGTGGCTCTGGACGCAGCATCCGATGTGGGCGCGACCGCGCCCAGAGACCTTCGCGGAACGCACGTCGCATCGGGAGCCCGCCGTGGTGCCGTCGGCCACATCGACCTGCGAGAAGGTGCTGCTCTACGAGGGACGGTGGCCCGCCGCGTGCCCGCCGTCGTACGCGGAAGTCCCTGAACGCTGCTCTGCGCCCGGCATGTTCTGCTACGCCAACCGGTACGGGCACGGCATGCATCTGGTGCAGCCGTTCGGCACGGTGTCGGGATATCGGCCCGAGAGCCACGACCGCACCTGGCGAGCTGGGGACGAGACCGCGGCATGGGTCGCCGGGTTCGTCAGGAACATGGCGTCAGGTTCCCCGCCCGACACGCGGCTCTCGATCCGGGCCGTTTCACAGGTCGCCTGGACGCACACGTGGTGGTCCGGTGCGAGAGGCCGCCTCGTGATATACGCCCGCGGTGTCGGCAGCGGCGCCAGGATCGTGTTCCGCCACGCAGCACCTGCGACAGTGGTGGTGCGCGTGCCCGGCGAGTCCGAGCCGGCGAGTCGAACGACCGCGAACGAGGGGTTGACCGTCGTCGCGATTCCTTCGCGAAGCCACGTCGTGGTCGACGTGTTCGTCGACTGACGGACGATCCTGACGGCGGCTTGTCGGGGAGACGGGCGCCCTGCGACCGGCGCGCCCACAGACCTGAGGCGGACGGGGCCGGCTGGCCCCGTCCCATGCTTCCATCACATACGCCGAGGCGGTCAGTTGCGTCGGCCGACTCGGTTTCTGAGGAAGCCAGCAAGAACGCTGGCTCCGAGCAGCACCATCGCGGTCGGCTCGGGCACGGGGGGCACGACGACGTCCGAAAGGTCGAAGACGCCGTTCATGTTGGGATTCCAGGGGCTCCACTGCTGCGTGGGGGTTGCGGCAGGAATCCACGTGAACTGGTATTCACCGGCTGCCAGGCCGCTGAACGTCACGCCCTGCCACCGCTCGATCGGACCGCAGGCGGGACACCCGGTGGTCCGGTACGGCACGTCGGATCCGACGAGCGCGCCGACCGTGTTCGGCGCGAAGAAGTTGGTCACGCCGTCGATGAGCCCGTCGGGCTTGAACCCGACACCCACCCCCGCCAGCAGGTCGAACAATTCCACTTGCGGGCCGAAGACCGTACCGTTGACCCCCTCCAGCATCATGCTGCCTTCGTTGCCGAACGCCTCATGACCGGTGGAGTACGTCCCGAGCCAAATCGTCACGGCACCGGGTCCGGCGTTCTCGAAACCGATGGAGATTGCGTGCGCCGCCGCCGTCGGGGCGGTTCCGGCCACGGCCGCCAACGAACAGAGAATCGTCAGCGCCAAGCGTGTGAACTTCATAGCCCTCTCCCATCCTGCACAGGAACGTGAAGGCGACCGTCGCCGATGTCCTGCGCATTACGAACTCCAACGTCGGCGTGCAGGGGCTTCGAACGCCGCGCGGCCGTCTTTCCCGAGCGGCTCTGGACGGAAACCACCTGGGCAACACCAGCAGTTGGAGGGACGTCGGATTCGAAGCAAACAGCACGCCACGCATGAACGGCAACCTGTCGAGATGGCCCCTAAGTTCCGTCCTCGTGCGTCGACCCTTGCGGCGACTTTCCCCTTCCGTGTCGGGTCACTTCAGCTTCGAGTAATCGACCGCGTCCATGTACACCGAGTCGACCTTGGTCACGATCGGGCCGGCCGCCTCGGACTCGGTCTTCACCTTCTGCCACTCGGGATCGACGCGGAACGCGTCCCAGTTCTTCTTCGCCTGCTCGCGGCTCGCGTGCGCGATGACGTAGATCAGCGTGTTGCTGTGCGCCGGTTCGTCCTGCGGCACCCAGTAGCCGATGTTGGTCATCCCGTGCTTCTCGAAAATGCGCGTCGTGTGGTCGCGGAAGCGCTTGTTGAGGTCGACGAGCTTGCCAGGGTGGGTGTAGTACGTGCGCAGCTCGTACACCTGCTGTCCTGGCGCCGGCTGCGCGGCGAGATCGGCACGCGAGAACTGGCCGACGACGAGACCGGCGACGAAGACCACGGCAAGCACGACGGAGGAACGAATCAGGCGCATCGACGGTACTCCTTGTGACGTTGTGAGTCAGGGAAACGGCGCGTTCGACGAACGCCTCCGGTAATAGGTAGGTAGGGACGCGCCGCCGGCGCGTCCGATCGCCCGGACGGCCCGGCGGGCCGTCCCTACCAAGTTCGACCTGTACATCCGCGACTGTCCCGCTCGTTCAGAACGTGAAGCGAGCGGCCAGCTGGAACTGGCGACGCGCGAACGACGACAGCGACTGCCCGAACGTCGGTCGATCGACGAAGCTGTCGGGCAGCTGGAAATTTGTGCGGTTCAGGAGGTTGTAGCCCTCGAGTCGCAGTTCGAGCGCCCGCGTCCCACCCAGCGCCACGCGGCGCGACAGCACGGCGTCCACGGCCGCGTAGCCAGGCCCGATCAGCGAATTGCGACCAGCGTCGCCGTAGGTGAACTCTGGCGCGATGACGAACGAGCGCCCGTCGTAGGTGACCACGTTGGCACCGGCCGGCGGTGTCTTGCCGGTCACTTCGTTGGGCCGGTCGTACGCGAACGTGCCGCCCCCCTGGTTGCCGCTGTTGCTGTTGTCGAAGCTGACGCGCGGCGTGAAGGGACGTCCGGACTGCACGCTCACCACGCCACTCACCTGCCACCCACGACCGAGGGCGTTCCCACCGATCGCGGGCAGGATGTACGAGCCGGTCAGCACCAGGCGGTGACGCACGTCGAAGTCCGACAGGCTCCACTCTGCGGCCAGGTTGCGGCTGTCCTGCGGCGTGTTGTCGTTGCCGTCGGTGGCCAGGAACGCCGACTGGTCGTCCATCGACTTGGACCACGTGTACGAGCCACGGAACGTGAAGCGCGATCCGGCACGCCGCACGGCACCGAGCTGCAGCGCGTGATAGGTCGAGTGGGCGCCCGACTCCACCATCAGGATGTCGCCGTACTGCGGCAGCGGACGACGCGGACCGAGGTCGCCGGGACCCGGCAGCGCCTGGTTGATGTTGCGCTTGCGCACGAGATCGCGGCCGAACGATCCGACATAGCGCGCGTTGACCGTCGTCTCGGCGAAGGCGTGCTCGACGCCGAGCGACGTCTGGTGCGCCCACGCGGTGCGCAGGTCGCTGGCGAGGGAGTTGAACGTCGGCTCGGTGCCGAAGCCCTGGCCCGGGAACGGATTCGACAGGTTCAGCAACGCCTGCTGCGTCGGGAAGTAGAGCCCGATGCCGAAGAACGGCGGGTTGAAGTACAGCGCCGACGTCTCGATCAGCGTGCCGACGTTGTAGAAGATGCCGTAGCCGCCCTGCAGCAGCGTGCCTTCGCCCGTCAGGTCGTAGCTGAAGCCGACGCGCGGCGCGAAGTTGTTGCGGTCTGGCTGGACGCCCGAGCGCGGCACGCCGTTGACGCCGACCGGCACGAGTTCGTTGCGCACCTGATCGTAGATGGCCATCCGATCGTCGGCATCCACCGGCTGTGCGTTGTACTCGTAACGGAGGCCGGCATTGACCGACAGCCGCGGCGTGATGCGCCAGTCGTCCTGCGCGAACACGTTGGCCGACCAGGTCCGCAGCGCCTGGCGGTTGTCGTTGACGCCGAGCAGCGAGAAGGTCGGGAAGCCGAGCAGGAGATCAGCGAACGGCTGTCCCGTGATCGCGCCGGCGAACTGCACCTGCCCGCGCGCGAAGAGGTGGTTCAAACCGTTCGACTGATACTGCCGGAACTCGCCACCCGTCTTGAGGTGGTGCCGGCCGGCCTGCACGGTCAGCACGTCGGCCACATGGATCGTGCGCGTGCTGCGCAGCACCGGCAGGTTGGGGTCGTCGCCGAGCGACTCGTAGCCGCTGACGACGAGGGCCGGGTAACCCTGATCCACACCCGTGATCGCCGGGCCACGGATGCCGAGCGCACTGAAGCCGTCGAAGCCGGCGTTGGTCGGCACGCTGTCGCGCTCGAGCGCGTTCACGCCGATGCGTAACTCGTTGACGACACGATCGGAGAAGGCCTGGTTGAAGCCGGCCGCGAAGTTGTGGCCGGCGTCGAGCACCGACGTGCCGAAGCCCGGCAGGTTGCTCTCGTGCGCCTGGAACGGCAGGTCGCGATCTTCACGGCCGTACGTGTACCGGACGTGGAACGGCTTGTTGCGCCACCCGTGATGGTCGGTCTTGATCGTGAACTGGATCGCGTCGCGCTCGCCTTCCGGCGACGACACGAAGTTGGCGGTGTCGCTGGCGCGATTGGCGCGCGGATAGAGATTGGCGGCGGCCAGGCCGGCCGCGCTGATGCGCGACGCGGGAATCACGTTGCCGGGGAACGGCCGCTGGGTGAACGGGTCGATCACCGGACGGCCCAGCCCGCTGAAGTCGCCGGCCCGCTCGGCATCGGTCGGCACGCGGCCGAGACGTGTCTCGGCTTCTCGCGCGCGGATGGCGTCGACGCTCAGAAAAAAGAAGGACGGCGACCGTCCGAACGGACCGCCGACGGTGCCCCCGAGCTGATGCTTGCTAAGCGACGGCTTGTCGGCATCGGCCGGCAGGAACGCCGGCCGCGCGTCCATCGCCTCGTCGCGGAAGTACTCGTAGACCGACCCGCGCACGTCGCGCGTGCCGGACTTGATGACGACGTTGACCTGCGCGCCGGCGCTGCGGCCATGCTCGGCGTCGTACGTGCTCTGGAGCAGCGACACTTCCTTCACCGCGTCGAGCGCCGGGTTGACGACCAGACGATTCAGGAAGAGGTCGTTGTTGTCGACGCCGTCGAGCAGGAAGTTGTTGGCGGCCTCACGCGATCCGGCGTTGTTCAACCCGGTGTTGCCCTGCGTCGACAGGCGTGAACCCGGCGCCGGCGGCGCCACGCCCGGTGCCTGGAACGCGAACTGGATGACGTCGCGCTCGGAGACCGGCAGGGTCACCAGCGTCTCGCCCTCGAACACTTCCCCGACCGCGCCCGTGCCCGCCCGCAGCGTCGTCAGGTCGGCGCTGATCACCACCTGCTCGGTGACCGCACCGGGCACCAGCACGACACTCACCGTGCCACGTACGCCCGCCTGCACGGCGATGTCGCGGACGATCTCGGTCTTGAAGCCGTCGCGACCGGCCTGCAACGTGTAGGTCCCGGCGGTCAGCAGCGGGATCACGATCAGCCCCGACGACGAGGTGGTGCCCTCGCGCATGAGTGCCGTGTTCTGGTCGGTCAGGCGGATGGTGACGTCGGGCAGGAGCGCACCGCTCTGGTCACGCACCTCGACGAACAGCGTCGCCGCCATCGTCTGCGCCGCCGCGGGTTCCGATGGAACCGAGAGGCCGACGACGAGCAGGCAGGCCAGCGCCCGCCAGAGACGGGCGCGGACGGACGACAGGAAGCCGAACGCCGGCCCGAGGGCCGGCGCAGGAGAGGCGTTGGGGTACCGAGTTCGGGAGTGCACGATCACGACCTAAGAGGATCCGCCGGTGTCAGAACGGTCGGCGGATGAGACGCCCCGTCAGGGGCGTCGGACTCAATTGCCCGGCGTCCGCTCGAGGAACGCGAGCAGATCCGTGATCTCACGGAGCGTGAGCGCGTTCAGCAGGCCTTCCGGCATCGGCGACACCTTGGCGACCTCGCGTGACTGGATGTCCTTCACGGACACCTTCACGGTCGGCGCGCCGACGGGCTGCACGACCACGGCTTCAGCGTCTTCCGACACTATCACGCCGGCCACGACCTTCTTGTCGCGGGTGGTGATCTGGACCGACGCCCACTGGTCCGAAATGCTCTTGGATGGCGTCAGGATGGCGTCGAGCAGGTCGTTGCGCCCGAAGCGATTGGCCACGTCGGTCAGGTCGGGGCCCATCTCCTGGCCCAGATCGCCGTGCTTGTGGCAGGCCGCACACAACGCCTTGCCGAACACCTGTTCGCCGCGGGCGGCGTCTCCGGCGTAGGCCATCGGATCGAGCGTCATGTACTCGCGCAGTTCCTGCACCGACAACCGCGTCGCATCGTCGCCCAGCTGCTGCGGCCGCCCGGTGGTGGTGATGACCGGCGCCGGCGTGAACGGCGCCATCGCGTCCTCGGCCGCCTTGCGCTCCTCGACCGGGAAGCCGGCGAGCGTCTCGCGCCACATGTCGCGCATGTAGCCGGGGAAGCTGGCGCCACCGCGCCACTTCTGCTCCTGGGCGTTGAGGAACCACTTCACGACGGCGTCGCGCTCGGGCTTCTCCCAGCCGTTCTTCATCGCGCGGAGACAGTACATCGTGAAGAGCTGGTCCTCACGGTGCGTGCCGGCCGCGGTCATGTAGCCGACCATCTTCGGAATCGCATCGGAGTTCTCGAGATACGCCAGCGTGCGGGCGATCTCGCGGTCGACCAGCGGCGTGCCGCTCGGGTAACGCGTCAGGAGCAGCTTGCCGATGGCGCTGTAGCGGGTGGCATGGCGCACGCCGCTGCTGCGAATCATCGACAGGTGCATCGCGCGCAGCACGTCGATCGTCTGCTGCGGCGTCGTCGCCTTCTCGAGCAGCGCGAGCTGGCGGTCGAGCATCGGTGGCACGTCGGTCGACACGGCCGCGGTCTGTGCGAGGACGACCTGCGCCTCGCTGGCGGCGGGGAACGTGTCGAGCGCCATCGCAGCGTTCCGCCACTGGTTGCGGTTGACGCGGCGCAGCAGCTGCCGCGCGGCGTAGCGCAGGTGGCGGTCTTCATGGCCGAGCAGCGGGAGCACGTCCTTCACCGGATCGAAGGGCGGCGCCATCGCCGGCGCGACACCGGAGCGCACCAGCGCTTCGACGGCGCGACGCTGGACGAGCGCGTCCGAATCGCGCAGCAGCGCGACGAGCGGCGTCCGTGCGTCAGCCGTCTGCGACAGTCCCAACTGCAACGCCGCGGCGGCTCGTACTTCCGGAGTCGAGTCCTTCGTGAGCGTCGTCAGCCACGTAGCGTCAGCCGGCTTGCCGTGCACCTTCAGCAACTCGAGGGCACGCGCCCGGCGCGGGGCTGGCTGCGAGGCCCCGTCGACGATCGCCTTCAAGCCGCTGTCCCAGCCGTTGGCGCTCGCCTTGCGCGCGTCTTCGATCGCCTTGCGCCCGTAGGCGGACCGCGGCTGCGGCTGTGCGAGCGCGCGGGCGATCGGATCGGACGGCGGCGCCGGCCGGGCCTTCGCGGCAGCCTCGTGCCACACGCGGTAGAGGCCGCCGCGCGTGCGACGGCCGCCCAGCGAGAAGAGCACCGAGCCGTCAGGGCCGACCTCGAGGTCGGTCACGTTGAGGGGCGTACCGAGGACGAAGTCGGAAATTGTCTCCGTGTAGCTCGCACCCTTGCGCACCTGGCGACCGGCGAGGATGCGGCCGCGCGACCAGTCACCCAGCAGGAACGCGTCGCGATACTCCTCGGGGAAGGCCTCGCCCTGGTAGAAGGCGATGCCGACCGGCGAGCCACGGCCCATCTCGGACATCGAGGGCAGCGTGTCGGGGTACGCGGTCGGGAACGGACCGGAGCCGTAGCGGAAGCCGAAGTCGGCGCCGGGAATCAGGTGCAGCGTGCGGACCGGCCGGTACCACGGGAGCTGGATGTCCCACTCCATGTCGGAGTCGAACGTGAAGAGCTCGCCGGCGAGGTTGAACGCGGCGTCGTACGAATTGCGGAAGCCGCCGGCGACGATTTCCACGTCGCCGATCTGCGTCGTCGGCGTCGCCGCCATCAGTGCGGAGAGCGGGATGCGCGAGATGAAGCCGGCCGGCGCGCGCACCTGGTTGCCGTGCCCGCGCGCGTCGCCCATCACGGGCAGCAGCTGTTCCTCGCTGAAGTTCTGGAACGGCGACAGTGGCGCGAAGGAGGCCTCGACGCCGCCGAAGTTGCCGATCATCCAGTAGACGTCACCCTCGGGACCGAAGACCAGAGCGTGCGCGCCGTGCTCGCTGATCGCGAACGTGCTGCGGGCGACCAGGATTGGCGCTTCGCCGACGCCGTCGCCATTGGCGTCGGGCACCCGGTACAACGACGCAATCGTCGGCTTCTCGGGCCCGTCGCAGGTGGCAAACAGGTCGTTGCCCGAGAACAGCAGCCCCTGGCAGTTGGTGATGGCGCCGGTGATGACCTGCTCGGCGTCGTAGATGCCGTCCTTGTTGGTATCGCGCAACCGGACGATCGGCCCCTGCTCCTTGGCCACGACGAGCTCGCCATTGGCATCGAAGGTGAGGTTGACGATCGATCCGGCCTGCGCCGCTGGGTAGACCTCTTTGGCCGAAAACCCGGGAGGGACCGTCAGTTTCGGGCCGGCAGGAGCAGCGAGGCTGCCCGGTCGACTGGCTGGGGCCGCGCCCTTCGGCGCCGGCGTCTGGCGACGGGCCTCGAGCGACCACCAGGGGATGACGGCGCAGGCAAGGAGGACGAGCGCCGCACCGGCGGCACGTTGCGAAAGGCGGTTCTTCGGCATGGCGTGAGTCAGCGGACGTGCACCCGGCGACTGAAATGTGTGCCGGGAAACCTATCACGGCCGACGGCTCACGTGTAGCCTCAGCCTGCGCGACGGCGCTGGACCGCAGACGGCCGGGCCTTGGGCCTTGGGCCTTGGGCCTTGGGCCTTGGGCCTTGGGCGGGCAGTCTCACCTCTCGTGGCGTAGCCGGCCGACTTGTCGGCCGGTTCCTGAGCCTCCCCGTGACCTGACGGCCTCCGACAATCCGTTCTCCGGTTCCTGGTACCCGGTTGCCGTGTTCGTCGTTCGTCGTTCGTCGCTACATGACGAACTTGACCCCGCCGGCGATGCCCCAGGCATACGGTTTCGACTGGTCGAGCCCATAGCCGAAAGACGGACGTCCGTATACCGACAACCGTCGAGTCAGCAGATAGCCGACTTCTCCGCCCACGTCGCCGTACGTCAGGTCGCGCTCGTGGTCGAGGATCAGCTGCGGCTGCGTCGAGACCCACAGGCGGTCCGAGGGGCGCCACACCAGGTACACGCCGAGCAGTGTGTCGTTGTAGCCGGGCACGAAGTCGTCACCGCCGATGCTGGTGCGGTGGCCGACGAATGGCGCGACCGTCACCCGCGACGAGAGATGGCGGACCCACTGCGCGTAGGGCAGCAGCGTGTTGGTGGCCAGGCCGAGGTCGCTGCCTGCCGTGTCCCAGGTCGTGCGCACGCCAACCACCAGGCCGCTGCGCGCGCCGAGCCGCGGCAGCCACTCGACGTCGGCACCGACGTCGCCGAGGCCGGTTGTCGTCTCACCGGTCAGGTTCGTGCTGGCGAGGGGCACGCTGCCCGAGATGCGCAGCCGTCGATTGAAGAGCGGCACCCCGTGCTTGTAGGCCGTGGTCGTGAGATGGAGCGACGTCAGCGTCACGTACGTGGACGATCCGTCGATCTGGTGCTGGAGGTTGAGCGGGTTGGTGCCGGTCTTGTCGTCAGCCGGCGGTGTGTTGGGAGATGGCGTGAGCAGGCCCTGAGCTGCGGCGGGGGTGGTGGAGGTCAGCAGCGCGAACAGGCACGCGGTCGCGAGACGCATCGGCCATCAATAGCACGGGGAATCACCATGGGATCGGGAACCGGGAAACGGGAACCGGAGACCGGGTGCGGGGTACCGGGTACGGTATCAGGCGGGCGGTCGTCTCGTCACTCCCGGAGGCGTCGAGCGTCCACCTTCGTCAAGGCTACGGTGGACAGGTCAGCTCGACGCACGCCGCACTTCGTACCGCAGCTCGATCATGCCATTCGCGTAGGGAGTCACTTTCGTGAGATGCAGGGCGACATCGCGGTCGAGGTTGCCGAAGGACGGTACGCCGTCGCCGAGCACGAATGGCACCATCGAGTAGCAGATCTCGTCGGCGAGTCCCTGCTGCAGGCACGCACCCGCAACTGCACTACCGCCGACCACCCAGATGTTCCTGAAGCGAGCCCGAAGTTCGCCGCCGAGCACCGCGGCGAGATCCCCGGAGCGGAACTCCACGGAGGCGCGCGGCCTCGGCAGCTCGCGCGTCGTCAGCACGAACGTCGGCACGTCGCCGTACGCCCAACCGGCACCCGCGGCGTCGAAGCGCAGCGCCGTCTCGTAGGTGTGTGACCCCATCACATAGCAGTCGACCGTCGCGAGAAAGGCCTCGACCTCCTCCTGCGTGAGCGTCGCGCCGTCAGGGAACGTGTCGGTCGTCTCGAGCCAGTCGACGCGGCCGTCGCGGCGCGCGATGAAGCCGTCGAGACTGGCCACCATGTGAATCGTCACGCGCGATTGTTCGATGGTCACACGTATCTCACCGGGTTCCGGGTACGGGGTACGGGGTACGGGGTACGGGGTACGGAGTACGGAGTACGGGTACGACACTATCGCGCGGCCTCGTCGTGTTTGGGCGCTCTGATGGTGTCGGTGCCCTGCGGCACGCCGCGCTACATCAGGACGTCCTGGATGGACGCGTCCTTCTTGAACTGTGCGCTCGCGAACGGGCAGAGCGGCATCACCTTCGTGCCGGTACTGCGAGCCCATTCGACCAGTGCGTTCAGCAACAGGCGGCCGACGCCCTGGCCGGCCAGCGATGGGTGCACGTCGGTGTGGTCGATGATCACGAGCGTGTCGTTGGCGCGGCTGAACGACATCGTGGCGATGTGCTCGCCGGCGGCATCGGCGATGAAGAAAGCGCCCTTGGAGCCGGCCTCGTGCTGCTGGACGGTGTGGTTCATGCAGTCAATTGTGCCGCGTCTCCGGTCTGCGCGAGATCAGTCGGTGGGAGGCGTGTCGGGCCAGGCGCAGATGCAGACCCGATTGCCTGCCCGATCGGACAGCGTCCAGTGCGCTGGTGCGTGCGAGGCGTCGACGATGCGTCCACCGGCGGCGACGGCCACGTTCAGTCGCGCCTCGACGTGCTCGCGTGCGACCGAGACATCGATGTGCATGGCGTGGCGCAATGGCTTGGCCTCGTCGAGTTCCTGCATCCACACCGTGGAGCCGTGGCCGAGCGGATCGACGGCATTGTCGTCGGCCATCGGCACGTAGCCGAGGACGGCGCGCCAGAAGTCGACGTGCGAGGTCTCGCGCTTCGACGCGATCGCCACCTGCACCTCCTGCACCGCCGCACGGTCGGCAACCGCGCCGTTCCCGCGTGCCACGGCCGACAGCGCCCGTGCCAACTCGATGTGCTTGGCTTCCAGCGTCCAGAGATCGCGCGTCAGGCGCACGGTGAGGCGATCGTCACCGAGGGTGATCACCGCGCCGGCGCCGGCCATGCCTGGAGCGACCGCCATCGCCGATGCCAGGGCGGCACCGGCGCTCAGGGAGTCGACCCGGAAGACGGCCGTGGCGCCGCCATGCAACACCACCCAGTCCTCGACCTGCTCGGAGGCCAGAAAGGCGCGCCAGCCTGCTTCACTCATGCATCGCCTCACGCATATCACGAGGGACGACGACTCGCTCGCTAGCCCGCACTCGCAGCACCAGCATCGGAGTCGCGCTTCCACAGGATGACGGTCAGCCAGATGACGAACACCCTGACGGCCAGAGGCATGTCTTCCGGCAGTTCGACATCGGCCCGCCGCGTAAGGATACCGCCCGGTGCAATGACGCCGACGCTCCGATCGCCCTCGAGCAGCGTCATGCCTCGGCTCAGCACGGATGTGGGCTGCAACACGTACCGACGCCCGTGGTACTCGATGAGAAATACACGACGGAATGCGCTGGGCTTCTCTGCGCGGGCCACCACCGTGCCAGCCGCCTCGAGGATGAAGTCGCCGGTCAGTATCCCCTCGCGATAGACGCGATGGTCAACGCCATCGACGGTCAGCGTGCCTCGTTCGCGCCAGCTCGACACGTCGATCGCGGCGACTTGCCGGTCCCCTTCTTCGATCGTGAAGTCCCACGAGAACCATCGCTTCGGAGTGGCAGTCAGCATCGTTCCGATCCCGTTTGCGCTGGCGACATCCTACTGCGGTCCCGGATGGTGGGCCGGACAACGCGCCAGCTGCACGGTTACCGTCTCGAGGGACGCATCAGCGGTACAGTGGGCATGACCGTCACGTTCGAGTTGTCGCCTGCGCCAGCGGAGAGTCTTCAGCGCGCTGCGAACATCCTGGCGTTCGCCCGCAGAACTGGCGCGCGCGCGGCGGTGACGGAACTTCTGGCCGAACGCGATGACTTCAGCAGGCCGGGGAGCGCGAGCAGAGGAAGAACACCGAGCTGTATCGCCGGCTCGCGTGATGCGACACCTCGCGCTCACGACGTAGCCTACGACTCAGGGTCGAACATGATCTCTCGCACTTCCTGTGCGCAGCGACAGGCCACCGCGAACTTGGCCGCCCACGCAAGCGCCTCTTCCTCCGAGGCGACCTCGATAATCGAGAATCCGCCGACGAAGACTTTCTCGTCTGGCGACGGACCCTCCTCGACGGCCCCGTCAGTGCTGATGATGCTGGCGCGCTGCGACTGGATGCCGCCACCGAAGATCCAGACGCCGGCCCGCTTCGCGTCTGCAGCGACCGCATGTGCCGCCTCGCCAACCGCCGGGAGGTCCTCCTCCGGAATGCTCATGGCGCCATCGTCGAACGAGATCATGTAGCGCTTCATCGCATCACCTTCTCGAGGGACTTGCCCTTGGCGAGCTCGTCGATCAACTTGTCCAGCCAGCGCACCTTCTGCACGAGAGGATCGTCGATCTCCTCGACGCGCACCCCGCAGACCACGCCGCGAATCAGTGCGCTGTTGAGGTGTATCGCCGGCGCGTCGGCGAAGAAGGACTCGAAGGTGCTCTGCTTCTCGATCTGCTGCTCGAGCCCTGCCTGGCTGTAGCCGGTCAACCAGCGGATCACCTGGTCGACCTCCTCCTTCGTGCGGTGCTTCTTTTCCGCTTTCTGGACGTACAGCGCGTACACCCCCGAGAACTTCATCGCTGGAATCCGGTAGTCGAATTTCACGGTTCCTCCAGGTGCGGCGCGGCACCGACCGCCAGCCGGTGACGATGCACTGACGATGAGGGGATGCCGACTCTGACCGACGGTTGAAGCGTGCGCCTCGGCGTGATGCTCGAGGCCGGATGCCTCTGGCGGCCAGTCGCCTGGCGGGCCGGCAACCGTCAACCACTGCCAACGCTCCTGATAGCTTGCCACCTTGCTGGCGAAGAGGTCGCGATACGGAGTGGCGGGGTTGGGCGTCAGCGTGCCGGCGTAGAGGCCGTGCAGGCCGTACGGCGCGTGGCACTCGTGCGGACGCACGCCGACGCACGTCTCGAGCACCAGGAAGCGGCCGATGCCGTCTTCCGCGGACGTGAGCTCAGGGTACGGACGTCCGAAGTAGGACGGATACCACAGGTGAACACGCGCCTGGTTGGCGACCTCGATGGTGACGCCGAGATCACCGAGCACCGACGCCGTGTGCGCCTGCACGTCTGTCTCTGCGGCCTCGCTGCGATCGGACGGATCGAAGTAGAAGATGTCGTAGTCCTTGATCCCCGACTCGGGTGCACGGCCGGCCCGCAGGTTCCACACGGTCTGAAACAGGCATCCGGCGACGAGCCAGCCATTCGGCAAATCGAGCCGATGCCAACGCGAGAGGATGGCACGGTTAACCGCGTTCAGTGTCACGTCGGTAACGAAGTCGGTACTCATGCGGGCTGCACGGACGTCGCCTCTGCCATCGGTGGCGGTTGACCACAGGCTCTCACGACGCCGGCTTTTCCTTCTCTGCTGAATCAACGACGGCGTCGCGACGCGGCACGCTCGGCAAACCGCCCGACGTTGACGCCCAGGAGCACGGGGATGGCGACGGAGACCCAGAACACCAGGATCTCGAGTGGCCACAGATTTCGATCGGGCCCGTCGGACGTGGCGTCGAGCACGACGTCAGTCAGAGTGCCAGCCGCGATGCCGCTGAAGATGGCGATGGCGCCAGGTCCGTTGATCGCGTCGGAGTGCCACGACACAGCCAGGGCGAGTACGCCGAACACCACGGCGAGTAGCAACAACCACACAGGGCCAACACCTTCACCCACCTGCGACGCCAGCCGCATGATCCCCACGAGGAGGAGCCCTGCGGCGCTGAACGTGGGCATGACGCGCCCCATGAACAGCGCATCCGTGACTCGAGTGATCGATGAGTCGGAGTCCGACGCCGGGGGGTGCGCGTCAGGACGTCCGGAGCCCCGTGCGTTGGCGTGAAAGATGTCGAGTGCGATGTACCCCGCGAGCATGATCGCGACGACGGCCATCGCTGCGTTCGTCGACGACGCGTCAGGAAAGTCCAGCAGGCGCGCTGACTGCGCCGGCAGCGACGTCTCGTCCCACCGACAAGCA
>DATJTM010000150.1:0-2248 GCA_035503395.1 Luteitalea sp. | reverse complement strand
GACGCCTGCACATTGACGGGGCGTCCGGCCAGTTCGGTGAGGCGCGCTCGCAGGTCCATGAGCGCGGGCGCGATGTCGGGATCGTCCTCGCCCATCGGTCGAGAGTGGACGCCGGGCACGAAGAAGCCCGTGACCTTGTAGGCACCGAGCACCTCGCCGCCCACCAGGGTGAGGTCGACGTCACTGGTGCCGGCGCCGTCCGCGTCGAAGGGCGCCTCATCCTTCCAGCGCAGGCCGGTCACCGAACTCCCGCGCACGATGGCCCTGGTCCCGGGAGGCACGACCTCGATGATGGCCTGACGGAAGGTCTCGAACCGCTCGAGGTCGCCCCCGAAGACGAGCTGGATGAACATGTCCCGCTTCTGTGCTTCGGTGAGCCCACCCTGTTCGTCGGACGGGTCGGGCACGTCGTCGGATGGAGGAAAGGCGTCCGTGGTCATGCGAGCACGCGAAGCAAGCGCCGGGCCATGCCGCCGCGGCTGGGGTTCCGCCGGCCAACGCTGGCGGATTCACGCGTTGCCGCGCGGTGGCGCGCCATCGAGGGTCGAGCGGCGTGCGGGCCGGCGTCGTAATTCCCGTCGTCGGTCGTGGAGCACGACGCTTCGCTACTCAGCGGTTCTGTGTCGTGCCGCGAGCGCGAGAAGGCGGTCGGCGTCGTCGTATCCGGTGGGCACGGGCACGTCGGCCGGATCAGCGCCGGCGGTCAACAGCCTCGCGATGGAGTCCGGCTGACGGCGGCCGCTCCAGTAGGCATCGACACACGCACGAACGGCCAGTCGGAGTGGCGTCTCGTCGCGCCCGTTGCGCAGCGACGCATCCGCGCCCAGCGCCAGGAGCGCCTCGACCACGGCATGTTGTCCACGCCAGGCCGCGACGTGCAGCGCCGTGCTCGACGGCGCGATGACGAAGTAGCCGTCGCCCTCGTCCCACAGCGCGTCGACGGCGACCCCAAGGGCGACCCAGCATCGCACCGCGGCGACGTTGCCGCAGCCCGCCGCCAGCGCCAGCCACTCCGCGCCATGCGTGAGCAGCCGCTGTTGCAGCCCCGGCGACGCCGTCAGGCGAGCGCGGGCGGCCGCCTGGTCGCCGCGCGTCGCTGCTGCCATCAGCACGAACTCATCGTTGAGTGGCGCATCGGCCGCCCGTCGTGCAAACACGTCGAGTACGTCGGCCCGTCCGCGCCACGCCGCCAGCCGCCACGCGTTCGTCGTCGCTGCCCCGGGCGTCGACAGCGATGGCGCCGCCGCGAATGCGGGATCGGCGCCGTGGGCCAGCAGCAGTTCGATGATCGCCGTCGCATTGTCGCGGCGCAGCGCCTGCTGGAGCGCCGTCCAGCCCCAGCGCGTCTGCCGATTCGGGTCTGCGCCATGCGCCAGCAGCAGCCGCACGCCCTCGAGGTCGTGCCAGTCGTGCTTGCGCAGGAGCATCGTTGCAAGGCTGTCGGGGGTGAGGCCGCCATGCTCGACGAGCACCCGCAGGGCAGCGAGGTCGTGCGTCTCCGGTGCGTGATAGCTGACTTCGTCGTCGTTGGCGTCGGCGCCGTGGGCCAGGAGGAGACGCGTGAGTTCCGCGTCGTGTGCCACGCCGGCGGCGCCATACAGCGCGCTCTCCCACTCCGGTCGGGGCTGGTGTCCAGGCGCGAAGAATCCGGTGCCCGCATCGGCCCCAGCCTCGAGCAGCACGCAGGCGGCACGGTGGAAGTCGGAGGCGCGCGAGCGGTCGAGGCGAAGGTATCGGGAGAAGCAGAGGTACGTCAGCGCGTCCCAGGCATGGGGGCGACGCACGGCCGAGACGTGGGCGCCAGCGGCCGCCAGGTGCGTGGCGACGGCGTCGGCGTCGCCGTACGCGGCGGCCGCATGGAGTGACGCGACGATGATTCCCGGATGCGACGCGCGAATGGCTTCGGCAGCCCTCAGGTCGCCCGATGTGTGCGCTCGGTCGAGCGGCACGACGGCGGCCGCGAGAAAGGCGTCGACGTGCGCGTCGAGATCCATGGCTGGGTCAGGATACGCCGCGTCCCCGACCGGCCGACCAGCTCAGGGCAGCGGGTAGTGGCGCGGCACGCGCACGACGTAGGTGCCGGCGACCTTGTCGTGCCACGACTGCCGTTCGGGGTCGCGCAGGATCCAGAGCGCGCCGAGGCCGAAGGCGGCCAGCGAGAAGATCGCCGTCACGCCCCGCACCAGCGCGTCGACCGGACGCAGTTCCGCGCCGTCGATCCGCACCACGCGCAGCTGGCAGATGATGC
>DATJTM010000149.1:0-10447 GCA_035503395.1 Luteitalea sp. | reverse complement strand
GCTGATCGACCGGGCTGCTCAACGCGTAAGCAGGATCGAAATCGTCGGGGAGCAACGGCTTCTTGCTCCGCGCCCATCGCTCGTCGTAGGTGCCCGCGAGCGCCAGGCGCGGCTGCCAGGCGGCGTCGATCGGGCCGAACCCGGCCGGGCCCGTCGTCGCCGGTTCACGGTCGGCGTATTCGATGGAGTGGGCCGGCCGATCGGCGAGTCGTGCCGGATCGACGGCGAGGCCGCGGCCGATCGGATTGCGGGCGTCGAAGCGATGCCGGCTCGGGTCGGGATCGGACAGGTCGATGCCACCGTACGCCAACTCATAGCGGATCGGTCGCGAGAGGAACGGTTGGGGAGCGCTCACCAACAGCCCGGTGGGCGTCGCGCGGTAGAAGCGTTCACCATGCACGAGGAGTTGCTTCTGGATCGTGGCGACCCGGAATCCGACCGGCACCGTCGGCGCCGGCCGACCGCCCGGTGCGTGCGCGCTCGCCACCAGGAGGATGTCGGTCGTCGGTTTCCACGCGAGCAGGTCGGACTCGTAGCGGAGGCTGGTCTTGCCAGGTTCACCAAAGTACTCAGGGGCGAGCAGGGGAGGCAGCTGTTCGTCCGCCAGGCGTGGCGGACCGTCGGCGCGCAGGTCGAACGTCGCCCGAATCGCGACAATCCACCAGTGATGGCCGTCCTTGTCGCGCGTCCAGTTCCGGTCGGCTGCGTACGGCGTCTGGTTGCGAAGCGCCCACATGGGATCGTCAGGGTGACCGGCGTCTCGTCGGTCCGGACGCGGTCAACGCTCGGGAGAGCGCCACGGTAACACAGGCCGTTCGTCTGCTTTCACCAACGTGGCAACGGCGGCCCTCGTCCTTCTGGTCCGGAGCCCCTGCACAGTGAACGCGCCACGGCGCGTTGCTGAACAGCCCAGTGGGTGTGACGCAGCGGGCACGGGCGCGACGGTCGTCGTCGCGTTGCATCCGCCTGACGCCCAAGCGCGTACCCTAGAGGCGGATTCCGTCATGCCCAGCATCCAGTCCGGCCCCTCGCTCGGTCACGCCGATCTCGACGTCGTGTCGTTCACGCCGCTGGCCCTCGCGCGCTGACCCGAGACACGTTCAGGCTCTGGTGCTCCCGGACACTCGCATGCGTTTCGACTTCTCGTTCAACTCCCCGGATCGCAGCCGTCGCCGACCGCCTGCTGCCGTCCGCCGCATCCTGCTGCTCGGTGACCTGCGCGGCAACGGCGCCGCGCCCGACGTCAGCCCGCACGACCGCCCCATCCTCAAGGTCGACTTCGACACGCTCGACGCCACGCTCACGAGGCTCGCGCCCGTCGTCCAACTCGGCGACGCCGCCGGCGGCGAACGGATCGAGGTGCGTCGCTTGGACGACTTCCATCCCGACACGCTCGTCCAGCAGCTGACGACGTTCCAGCGGCTTCGTAATCTCCGCTCGCGGCTCGAGAACCCGCGTACGTTTGCGGACGCCGCGGCCGAACTGCAGCGCGATGCCGTGGCACCGGCCACGACGATCAGCACGCCCGATGTGCCATCGCCGGGCCGCGACGCCGACACCTTCGACCGTCTCCTGGGGCGCACGGGACCCTCGTCCGGTGCGGACCGCAGTAGTAGTGCGCCTTGGCCGCGCGCCGCCGCGTCGGCCCTCGACGCGTTGATCAATCGGGCCATCGCGGACCACATCGTTCCGGCGCCCGATCCGCGGCTGTCGCAGCTGCGTGGTGCCGTCGACGCGGCAATGACCGACGTGATGCGCGCGGTGCTGCACGATCCCGCCTTCCAGGCCGTCGAGGCGGCGTGGCGCACGCTGCAATGGCTCGTGTCGACGCTGGAACTGGGCGAATCGCTCGAACTGTACGTGCTCTCGGCAACCTCGGATGAGCTCACGCTGGCGGCCTCACGCGACGGTGAGCTGTGGAGGCGCCTCGTCGACGGCGACTGGCGCGCGGGCGGACCGAAGGCGCTGTCGACGCTCGTCGCGCTCTCCCGCTTCGACGCCACTGAAGCCGACGTATCGAGACTCGAGCAGCTTGGCTCCCTCGCTGGCGCCCTCGAGGCGCCGCTGCTCGCCGAAGCCTCACCCACGCTGCTCGGCGTGTCGTCGCTTGCCGCGCATGCGGACCCACGAGACTGGACTGCGCCGCCACCGGCCGATGCCGAGCGCTGGCGCACGTTCACGTCGCAGGACGCCGCGCGTCACGTCGGGCTGGCGCTCCCCCGGTTCCTGCTGCGCCTGCCGTACGGCCAACGCACCGATCCGATCGCGGCCTTCGACTTCACCGAACAACCGCCGCGGCCCGCGCACGACACACTGCTCTGGGGCAACCCTGCGGCCGCCTACGCGGTCGCCCTCGTGCGGGCGATCGATCCGGAGGGAGACGCGACCACCGCCGGCAGTCTCGACGGGTTGCCCGGCTTCGTGTTCGACGCGGGTGACGGCCCCACGCTGTTGCCGCCGACCGAGGTGGCGTTGACCGAACGGGCCGTCGAGGCCATCCAGTCGCGCGGACTGCTGCCGTTGATCGGCTACCGTGACCGGGTCGATGCGCGAATGCTGGATCCGTATCCGGTGACCGCGGGCGCCGGCGCGGGGGGCCGCGAGGGGCCGGGGTAGCGAAAGGGCAAAAAGGGCCAGAAGGACGAAGACGGCGAAAAGGACGAAGAGGACAAGAAGGACCAGGAGTCCGTACGGGAAACCGGCCTGATGACGTTGTGTTCGGATAGAGGCATGGAGGCGAGGTACATCCTGGGGGCACTGGCAGTCGTCTTCCTGATCGCCGGCCTGTCGCGAGTCCGCCGGCTGGGCCTCGCGCATCCGCAAGCGCGCACCTGGCTGCTCGTCGCCGTCGTCTTCGCGTTGATCAGCACCTGGTTGTCTATCCAGGGGTGAGCTGAAGGGTGCGACGACCGGTCGCCGTCACGAGGGAGTCATGGGAAACGGTCTGCAACCTGGTCCGATTGGCGCGAGTTCGTTCGACGTCGACGAGGGCACGATGCCGCGGGTCGGCACGCCGCCGCCCGGTCCGGTCGGGCTCGACGCCAAGAACGAGCCCACCAAGGCGCCGCCGGGGCCGTCGCTCGGGCAGCGCATCCTGGTGTTCGCGAGCGGCAAGCTCAACACCGTGCATGGCAACGGCGAGTGCTTCACGCTGGCTGACGATGCCCTCAAGGGTTCGGGGGCGAAGAGCGCGGCGGATTTCGGTCGCGTGGCGCCCGACGTGGACTACGTCTGGGGCACGGCGGTGACGCGTGCCAACCTGCAGCCCGGCGACGTGCTGCAGATGAAGAACTACCGGGTCGACATCGAGGAAACGATCGCCAAGTCCGACGGCTCGGCCGAGATCAACGACATCTTCGAGGAGCGGCCGCACCACACGGCGATCCTGGAATCGGTCGGGGCCGACGGCCGGGTCACGGTGTTGGAGCAGAATCACCCCGTCGGCACGGCCGTCACGCGCAACGTGCTACACCTCACCAATGCGACCTACAGTTCGGGCAACAAGAGCTACAAGGTCAAGGTGAAGGGAACGTTCTGGTATTACCGGCCCCAGGCCCGCTGATCATGACTACCCCTCCCTCGCGCAGACCTGCTGTCCCGATGGCGCCGGCCGTCCTCCGATCGGACGCTGTGACCGTCGACACATCGAACGCGCCCTGGATGACCGTGGCGCACGCCGAACTCGGTCGCAAGGTCCGCGAGTGGCAGGGCGACGACACCTTCACGATGCTGCTGTATCAGGCGGTCGTGCAGTTGCGGTCCGAGGAACTCGGCAGGCCCATGAGCGAGCGCAGCGCGCAGGGCCAGGCGCGTGAAGTGGTGCCGCTCGGCGACGGCGACAACGGTCGCGATACCTGGCCGGTGACCGCGTGGTGCGCGGCCTTCGTCAACTGGTGCCTGGCCAGGTCGAGAGCACCGCGTCATGGTCCCGGCACGGCCGGCGCATGGCTCCGCTTCGGCACGCCCCTGCCGGCGCCGGTCTACGGATGCGTCGCCGTGTTGCCCCCTGATCGCAGCTCCGGGAGTTCGACCGGACAGGTCGCGTTCTACGTCGAGACCAAGGGCGATGTCGTCGTGCTGCTGGGCGGGAACCAGGGCGACGTCGTGAGCACGGTGTCGGCCCCGGCCGACCGGGTGCTCGGCTATCGCTGGCCGACCAGTTTCAGCAATGCCCTGCGTGGCGGGCGAGGGGCCGGCGGCTAGAAGAGCGTCGGCGCCTGCTGACGGGCAATCTCGAGCAACCGCTCCTTGAACGGCTCGCGCAGGCCGCGCAGGTCGTCCACGCTGATCACTTCCTCGAAGGCATCCACGCCGGTCAGCGCCGCACTCTCGAGAATCACGTCGTCGGCGGGCAGCGACGTGGAGATGGCGACGCCGATGCGCGTGATCGGCAGCTCGCCGCTGGACGGCATCGTGGTGACAGTCAGCGGGAACTGCAACGCCTCGAACATCTGCGGCAGGCCGGGCGAGTTCTGGATGACGGCGCGCATCAGCACGTAGCTCAGGACGTGCTGCTGCAGGTCGAGGCTGGCCCGCTGACGCGCATTGAGCAGTTCACCCAGCCGCGACGGACCGAAGCCGGAGTAACTCAGGACCCACGTGAGAGGACTGCGGACGGTGATCGTCCTGGCGCCGGCCCCGGTGCCGATGACGTGCGGGTAGTCCACCGGCGTGATGTCGACGCCGACCCCCGTGAACGTGAGCGGGGGAGTGAGGTCGGCCGGCAGCAGGAACGGTCGGGCGGCCGCAACCTGTGCATACATCGCCTGGACGTCCTTGTAGGCCTTCTCGGACCGGGGTGCGGATTCCTTGGCGCCGCCGTGCACGTAGTCGCCGAGCACGAGCTTCGGTCGGAGCAATGGCGACAGCACCGTGAGGTACTCGACCATCTGTGCGCGGACCGTCTCGGCAATCGCCCGGGTGACTTTCCGGAGCACCAGCAGCGACTGGATGCTGTCGCGTCCATCCATGCGGAGTCGCGTCCCTTCAGAAGTGGCGGCAGTGGTGCCGGATGAGCGGGGCCAGCGTAGCGGCGGCCCCGGGTAAAGTCAACGCACGGAACGGTTCAGGGCGGCGTGTTGCGAAACGAACCGCTGACGCGACCGCTGACGTGGACCGGGTGGGATCAGCGAGAGGCCTGCGCGGCGGCCGGCGACGCCCCGCCGCGCTCGAAGAACTCGAGGAACCGCGACGAGAACCAGCGCCGGTCCGGCACGAAGTTGGGGGTGATGGACTTGCAGGCGCGGATTTCGGTGACCGCCTGGTCACGTCGCGCGGTGTCCTTCTCGCCCGACCGCACCCACAGCGCATGCTGCGCGGCGGCCCGCAGCATGTGGGCGTGCGCCTTGGCCGCTTCGCTCAACTTGGGGTCCGTCGTCGCGGGAATCGCCAGGATCTCGAGGGCCTGACCGTAGTCGCCCTTGAAGTAGCGATCCGCACCCTGCTGAAGCCACGCCGGCACGCCGAGGTCTGCCAGCGAGAGCTCCCCGAAATGCGACTGCAACCCCTGCAGCTCGGTGAGCAGCGCGGCGGCGATCGCGGTGGCCTGTCCGACGTCCTTGAGATTGTTGGTGCGCTGCGCGGCGCCCAGCCGGCGGCGGGCCGCCTCGAACTTCTTGCGGGCGGCGTCACGCAGCCCGGCGACGTCGGTGCCGTCCTTGACCGGACGCAGCAACAGCGTATCGAGGCTGCTGAAGGCGGCGTCGACCTGGGCAAAGGTCTCGCGCGCGGCGCCCAGCGCCTTCTCCATCAGCGCGCCCATCGCCTCGGTGAGCTTCTTGTTGATCTCGGACTGCACGCCGCGCAGCTGTTCCAGACCCTCGTTGGCGAGCGCTCGGGCCGCCGTGGCCGTGGCTTCCGTCGCCGTCCGTGGCGACACCTGATCGGCCGCGCGCGCGAGCGCCTTCATGCCGTCGGCCCGCGTCGCCGCCAGCGCCGGCGTCAGGTGGTTCTTCTGCGCCTCGATCTCGGCGTCGATGCTGCGGCCGTCCTGCACCGCGCGCTGTACCTCGGTGCGCAGCGACGACACCCGATCGAGGCGGCTCAGCGCCGTCTTGAAGTCGCCCTCGAGCCCTTCGAGCAGACCGTTGGCGCGAGCCGCCGCCTGCCCCACTTCGGTGAACTCCTTCTCGGTCCGTGTGCGGAAGGCGGCGTTCAGATGTGACCGCGCGCTCTGGTCCTCGGCCAGCGCCCTGCCATAGGTCTCGCCGAACGCGGCGGTGCCGCGCCAGATGTCGGCGTGCTGCTCGCCCAGTTCCTTGACGCGGGCAAATCGTGTGCGCAGTTCGGCAATCTGCTGGTTGGCTTTCGCCGCCAGCGGGTCGAACTTGCCCGGCAGCAGAACTCCCTTCGCCTCACATGCGGTCATGCCCTGCCGCATCGCGCTCACGAAGTCGCCCTTCTGCTTGACGATGCCGTGCTGCTCGGAGGTCGCCCACGAGACCACCGCATTGGCGCAATCGCCCTGACGCTGGTAGGCCTCGCCGAGGTAGTAGTAGGGCAGGTACTCGGTGCTCGCGAAGACGCCCGTCTTGACCTTGCGGGCCGACTCGCGCCCGTCGGCCGCGATCGCCTTCCGCATCTGCGCGACGACCTCACCCCATTGCTGCTTCTTGCGCGCCTCGAGGCCGTCCTTGAAGGCCCGATCCTCTTCCTGCGCCCACACCGGCGATGTCGAGGCGACACACGCCGCCAATACGAAAGCGTGTGCGTACCGAACGCCCGGCCTCACTGCTGGCCTCCCGCCGGCAGTGCGGCCGGCGTACCCGCCTCGGGCACGACGGCTGGTGGCGGTGTCGCCGGCTTGAAGTACTTGTCGAAATACGTCTGGCCCGACACGTCCTCGAACCGCGCGACCGGCGCCACGGCAATCCCCTCGGCGGCGACGTCAACCGTGACGGTGCGCTCGGCCCCACTCGGACCGCGGAACGTCACGGTGTAGCGGCCCACCGGGACCGTCGTCGAGAACGGCGTCGGGGCCGGCGTCGCGAGTTGGTTCACACCCTCGCTGTCGGTGATGGCGGTCACCTGCGCCCACGGAAGCGCTTCGAGGACGACGGCGCCCTGCTGGACTGTCGTTGTCCCGGATCCTCCCAGCAGCTTCATCAGAATCAGGATGGCCGCGACGAGGAACACCACGCCGAGCACGCCGACGACGAGCAGTTGCTGCGTCTTGGTCAGCGTGCCACCCGCAGGACGCGCTCCTGCAGGGGCCCCGGCCGGCGTCGGCGCCTTGGCCGGGGCGGCGGTGACGGCAGGCGTCCTGGTTGCCGGCGTGACGGGCGAACTCGAAGGGACGGACGCCGCGTGCGTTGCCGGCAGTGCGACCGGCAACGGTGCGGAGGTGGCCCTCGGTGTCGGCACCGGCCCCGTCGATGCCGCGACGGGCGCCGCAGGACGGGGCGTGGCCGAACGCGCCGGCGAGCCGGCCCGTTGCGTGGCCGGCTCGACCGCCCGCGGCGGTACCGGGTGCGCGGCCGGATCGCGAACCGTGAGCGGTTCCTTCCGCGTATGGGAAGGTTCCGGAGCGGGTGCACGAAGGGCTGGCCCCGGCGCGATGCCCGTCGCATCGTCGGCCAGCGCCGAAGCGACCGGTACCGGTGCGGACGTTGGCATCGGACCCGAGCCGGGTGCGTCCGCGTGCGCCCGTGAGGCGGGAGCGAGCGCGGCGTCGGGCGTCGGGCGTGGGGCCGGGATCGGCGGCAACGGCGGCGGTGGGGGCGCCGACGCGACGTCCGAACCGGTCGCCCTGACGGGTCGCGGCTCCGCGGCTGGCTCGAGAGGCGGCGCGCCCGACGCCGACGTCAGCCGCGGCGCCGGCAGCGACGTCACGATCGTCGGCGCATCGTCTTCGTAGGGGACGTCGGACGGCGGTGCCGCCAGTGGCGCACGGGAGGCCGGCTGGACTGCGGCCGCCGGCGCGCTCGCCGTCGCTCCCGCCTCGGCTTCCTGTGCCTCGCGCTCGCCCAGTTCCTGCAGCCGCGCGAGTGCCTGCGCCTCGATGGCTGTCGCCTCCTCGGCTTCGGGAGCCAGCGACAGCGCCTCGCGCGCCCATGCAAGGGCAGATTCGTCGTCGCCGACCGCCAGCGCATCGCGGGCGGAAGTGAGCGCCCGCGCGACCGACTCCGCGCGATGACGCCGGCGCTCCTGCTCGGCGCGCGCCATGCGCAGATCTCGTTCGAGTTCCGGATCGCGCGCCTGCGGGTCGCGCTCGCGGGCCCGATCCAGCAACGTGCGGCACGTCGTCAGCGCACCGCGCGCCAGTTCCGTGCGCGCCTCGGCCAGCAGGTGCGCCGCTTCCTGGCGGACCTCCACCTCCCGCAGCCGGCGTTCGAGATCGGCGGCGGCCGACGATGCCGCATCGAGCGCCCGAATCTGCACGCACGCCTCACGCGCGGCTTCGAGGTCGCCCGACTGCAGCGACGACTCGCCGAGTTCCAGCGCGCTGGCGATCTGACGCGCCCGCACGCGCGCCTGCGCCTCGCGCTGCGTCGTCGGATTGGGTGGCGGCGTCAGCTCCGCGGTGCGGAAGCGTTGGAGCGACGGCTGCTCGTCGGCCCCCGTCACGCGGCGGACGGGCAGCGCGATCGGGCTGATGATCGTCGGCGCATCGGCGCCGTCGTCGTCATGATGGCTCTCGAGCTGGCGCCGCACGCGTCCGAGCTGGATGCGCAACGAATCGGCGTCCTGATAGCGGAGGGCGGGGTCTTTCTGGACGGCGCGCGCTACCAGGTCGCACAGCTCCGGCGGCGCTTCGGGCACCAGGTCGCCGAGGTAACGGACATCCTCGTTGATGATCCGGTGCGTGATCGCGGTGAAGGTGTCGCCCGAAAACGCTTCGCGGTACGTCAGCAGTTCGAAGGCGACGATGCCAATCGAGAAGAGGTCCGTGCGCCCGTCGACCGGCTGGCCGAGCAATTGTTCCGGCGCCATGTAGCCAGGCGTGCCGATGACGGCCGTGACCGCCGACCCGAGCGACCCGAGCAGCTTGGCGATCCCGAAGTCGAGGATCTTGAGTCGACCGCTGCGGTCGATCATCAGGTTGCTCGGCTTGATGTCGCGATGGACCACGTCCATCTTGTGGGCCGATGCGACGCCGGCACACAGTTCCTCGAGCCAGCGCAGCTTCTCGATCAGCGGCACCGGGGTCTTGCGGGTGATGAACTCGGCCAGCGTCTCGCCCTGGATGTACTCCATGACGATGTAGGGCTGCGAGTCGACCTCACCGAAGTCGAAGATCGTGACGATGTTGGAGTGGTTCAGGGCGGCGGCGGCGCGTGCTTCGCGGCCGAATCGCTCGGCGGCATCCGGCACGTCGAGATCGCCGAGAAACACCTTGAGCGCGACCATGCGGCCGAGCACCGGGTCCTGGGCGACGTAGACCGTGCCCATGCCGCCACGAGCCAGCTTCCGCTGGATCTCGTAGCGTCCAATCCGCGACCCCGGCTGCAGCATCGAGCGGCGCTCCTTACTCGGTCGAACGTCCGCCGGACGACCATCTGGGCGAGGGGCTTACGATACGTGAATCGATGAGCCAATTCAACGGAATCACGCCTGATCCTGCTGCGTGGTACCATCCCGCTCACCTGCTCACCGACATGCGTATGGATGCCCGCGCGCCCCTGTTGCACGACGCGCTCGACGCCCCCGGGTTCGTGTCACTCGCGAGTGCCTGGCCATGACGTCGCGCGTCGGCCCGGCTCCTGCCTCTAACAAGACAACGTCGGAGACGCTCAGACCGTTCATCATGGCGGCGGCCTTGCTCCTGCTGCTCGGGTTGGCGGCCGGCGTCGCCTACCTGGTGACGGGCGGATCGGGGCACACCCTGACGGTCACCAAGCCGACCGGCGGCACGCTGCGCGGCGGTGACATCCGCTGCGGGACCGACGGCAACGACTGCAGCATGTCGGTCACCGCGGGGCAGGTCGTCGAGCTCTCCGCGACGCCCGACGATGGCTTCGCCTTCTCCGGCTATACGGGCGATTGCGCCCCGGTCGGTCGCGTCCTGATGGGCGGTCCACGCACGTGCGGCGCCGAGTTCGCCAAGGACGAGGGGGTCACCGGACGCACCTGGCCACTCACCATCACCCCGGCGGCTGGCGGCACGATCCTGAGCGACGTCGGGCATCAGTGCGGCGGCCAGTACACCGCCTGCACCGTCAGCGTCGCCGAAGGCACCACCGTCAAGATCGAGGGCTACACCGACCCCGGTTACAGCGTCGCGGCCTACACCGGCGACTGTGCGCCGCAGGGCTCGACCACAATGACGCAGGCGCGGACGTGCAGCGCGAGCTTCGTGCAGTTCAAGGTCGCGAACGGGCCGGCGACCGGCACGCTGCCTCCGCCCACCACGTACGGGCCGCTGCCGCCCGGAGCGACGAGGGCGGCCGATCCGATCCGTCCGCCGGCGGGCGGCGGGCCGGCCGGTGGTCGTGACAGGACGGCCCAG
>DATJTM010000148.1:0-2876 GCA_035503395.1 Luteitalea sp. | reverse complement strand
GCCTTCTTGAGCGCCGGGCCGCGACCGGCTGTCCGGATCACGCCGTCCTGGACGTCGATCAACGCGAGCAGCGGATTGTCGACGTCGTCGATCGGCGCGGCGTAGTCGGCCAGCGCCATCACCTTGCCCTCGTCTTCGAGCTCGCGCATGTTCAGCAGGCTCGTGACGTGTTCGAAGAAGACGCCGAGCGACGCATGCGCCGGCGATGCGGCGACGCGTTCGAGGCGACCATCGCGGAAGCGCGAAATGGTGCTCGACAGCCCGTCGCCGAGTCCATCAATCGTCACGACGGCGCAGCGGTCGAAACCCGACGCCCAGGCCGCACCAGCCGCGTGCGCCTCGTGGTGGTCGATCAGATCCACGGCGGCGTGTCCGAATCCGTGCTGCGCCAGGGTGCGCGCCAGTGCGCGCCGGCTGACGGCCGTCGAGAGACGCCCGGGCGCCCATTCGGTCATCCGGTACTTCACCGCGCGGGTCACGGCCGACATCGCGCCCGGTGCCGCGAGCCGACGACGCACCTGGTAGTGCCGTTCCTTGCTGCCCGGCCAGATGCGACCGAGCGCCTTGGCAGGATCGCTCGTCGAAATCGCGATGCGGGCGACGTCCTGTGGCCTCACGCCGGCCGCGGTGAGACACGCAGCGATCGACTGGACGGGAAACCGGACTTCGAGCTTGCGACGCGTGAAGCGCTCCTCGTTGACCGCGACGCGCACGCGGCCGTCGACGAGCAACGCCGCGCCGGCGTCGTGCCCATCCCAGAGCCCAAGGACGATCACCGTCGCTCCGACAGAGGCGCCAGCATCAGAAGAAGAGATACCGGGCCAGCGAGTAGCCGTAGCGGGGCGCCGACCGCCATACCCGGATGTGCGACGCGCCATGCGTCCGGGGATGCTCGTGGCTCGGGACCTCGGCCATCCGATATCCCTTCCGCATTGTCTTGATGATCATCTCCTGCTCGATCGTCGTCCGGTCCTCGCGGAGATCGAGTCGACGCAGGACGTCGGTGCGGATCGCCCGGAAGCCGTTCTGCGAGTCACTCAGGCGACAGCCGAAGCGCCAGTTGATGCAGGCGGTGATGAACGAGCTGCCCGACAGGCGCATGAACTCGTCGAAGCCACCGTGCAGTTCGCTGGACCCGCCGCGCAGGCGCGACGCCGTCACGTGGTCCGCTTCGTCGACAGCAATCGGATGCACGAGCAGCGGGATGTCTTCCGGGTCGTGCGATCCGTCGGCGTCGAGGAACACGGTGATGGGCGTGCGGATGTGCGGAATCGCCCGCCGCAACGCTTCGCCCTTGCCGCGGCCGCCGTCCTGCAGCACCTCCGCGCCATGGGCTCGCGCCACATCGGCCGTGCCATCGGTCGACGCGCCGACGACGCAGAGGATCGTGCCGGCGTACTGGCGCGCACGATCGATCACGGCACCGAGGCTCGGCGCCTCCTGCTTGGCGGCGATCACGGCGCACACGTCGGCCGTCACGTGACTGGCGACCGCCCGATCGAGATGCGCCTGGACGATCGCGTCGGTGTAGCAGGTGACGTTCATCCGGCCGACCCCGTGACGACAGGAGGCGACGCCGGTACGCCCGGATCGGCGTGCCGCGGGCGCAGCCGTCCGGCCAGCACGTTGCCGAGAATGCTCTGGTACGCCTCGCAGGCCGTCCAGCACTGCGGGCACTTGCCCTGCCAAATCTCCTTCTGCAACGCCACCGCCTCACGGCCCTGCCAGATGGGCGCGAGGCGCATGCCGGTGTCGCGCAGGCGTCCCACGGGACGCGCGTACGAGATGCACGGGTACACCACGCCCCACGGATCGATGAAGCAGCTGCTCCGCAGCGCGTGGCACGGCATCGGCGTGCGCCCCGTCGTGATGAACGAATCGAGATACCGCAGATACGTGTGCTCGAGCAGTTGTTCCGGCGACCGCGGCAGGCCACGACGGGTGCGATAGACCTGCAGCTCCGCGCGCAGGGCACTGGTCTCGGCCCGCACACCGTCGAGCGCGGCGTTGTCGTAATAGTGGCCAGACACCTGCGCCACGTTCATGTGCACGTCGGCGATCGTCAGGCCGGGACACTCCCGCGCCAGTGCCTCGAAGGTCTCGGCGAAGCGGCCGACGTTGTGCGACGACACCGTCATCCCGAACACCGGCGTCACCCCGTCGATCGCCCGTAGTCGCCGGAACGTCTCGACCTGCCGCTGGAAGCCGCCCTTGATGCCCCGCACCGCGTCGTTGAGTGGCTCGTCGCCGTCGACGCTCACGGTCACGATCAGGCGACCCGGCCCTTTGCCGGCGATCCTCGACACCGCCGCGACGATGCGGTCGGTCAGGAATCCGTTGGTCGGAAAATGCAGCAGGGCCAGGTCACGCCAGCCGTCGACGATGGCTTCGAGGATCGTCTCGATGTCCTGGCGCAGGAAGATCTCGCCGCCGGTCAGGTCGGCCCAGTGGATGTGCGGATTCTCGCGCACGAAGGCGAGCACTTCGTCGGTCGTCAGTTCGTCGGTGGGCTTGCGCTGCCAGATGTTGCAGGTCTTGCAGCGGTACTGGCACCAGTAGGTCAGGCACAGGTTGATTTTCAGGGGCGCCGAGGGCCGCATCACGGTCGCGCCGAGGACCGCGGTGCCGAGGTGGGCGGTGCGCCGCCAGCCGTCGACGACACCGGTCACTCCGCGGTTCGCAGACGCGCGCGCGGCAGGACGGGGCGTGCCTACTTCGGCCGGTTGTCCAGCGTCTCGATGTGCCAATTGTCTGTCGTGCCGCTTCGCTTCAGCGTGAAGGTGGCATCCCATTCGGCCGGCTTCTGCTTCTTGCCCGCCTTGGGGGTATTCTCCGTCTTCACGCCGACGATGACGGTCGCGCGTCCGGTCGCCGTG
>DATJTM010000147.1:0-16277 GCA_035503395.1 Luteitalea sp. | reverse complement strand
CGCCACCCGTTTCGCAATGCCCGGCAGTTCTTCGTTGCCTTCTCGATGCGGCTCACGCCAGCCCGGCGTGTGCTCTATGCGGGCGGCATCATCCTGTTCCTCTTTGGCGTCTTCGACGTCATCAAGTTCGCGCCCGAGGACGCCACCGGACAGAACGGGCTCATCAAGCTCCTGACGGCCTTCGCGTTGATCCATCTCCTGCTGCTGCTGGAGGTGGCCGACCGGCTGACGCTGAAGCACGAGCTCAACGTCGCCCGCGACATCCAGCGCGCGATGCTTCCGGCCGGCACCCTGACAGTCGGGAGCCTGCAAGCGCACGGCGACACGCAGCCGGCCAACACCGTCGGCGGCGACTTCTTCGACATCCTGCCTCGGGTCGACGGGCAGGTGCTGGTCATCCTCGGCGACGTGGCGGGGAAGGGTACGCCCGCGGCACTGATGATGGCGTTGTTCCTGGCGATGACGCGCACGTTGCTCGACGAGTCGCTGCCGCCGGCGGAACTCGCGCTGCGCCTGAACGAGCAGTTGATGCGGCATGCGCCGCGGTCGCGGTTCATCACCGCGTTCATCGCGCTCGTCGACCCGAAGACCGGACGCGTGCGCTACGTGAATGCCGGCCAGAACCCGCCGATGGTGCGCCGCGCCTCCGGCCGTCTCGAGTGGCTGGCGCCAACCGGGATGGCGCTCGGCCTGTCGCGCAAGGCGGCCTTCACGGAAGCCACGCTCACGCTGGCGCCCGGCGACCTCCTGATGGCCTACAGCGACGGCATCACCGAGGCCGAATCGCCGGCTGGCGCCGCGTTCGAGGAAGATGGCCTGAAGGTCCTGGCCGACAGCATGGGCGGCCTCGATGCCGGCCTGGTGGCCCGTCGCGTCATCGACGAGGTCAAGGCCCACACCGACGACTCGGTGTTGTTCGACGACCTCACCGTCCTGGTCTGCCGTCGCCTCGACGACGCGCCGCCACCCCCGCTGCCCGTCCCAGTCTGAAACGACCCGTCACAACGCGCCGGCCACCCGCGGCTGGCGCTCCCAGCGCGGGCGTATGATGGACGGTACGTCTTTGCCGTGACCGGTGCCGCCGGTCGTGTCCCTCGTGCCTCGCTACGCGTGCTTCCTCGTCGTCGTGGCCTTGCTTGGTGCGTCGCCCGCCACGGCGCAGCCGGCCGATTCGGCCAGCGCGCTGCTGGTGCGGATGGAGCAGGTCCTCGGCGGAGGCGATCCGTCCAAACTGCCCGCATTGTTTGCGCCGGACGTCGAACCCGGTCAGGTCGACGCGCTCGTCGCCGAGTCCGCCCGCGAACGCACGACCCGCGCCGTCGTCCGTGAGCGTGACCGCGCCGACCTCCCGGAAGGCGGCACCCGCGTGCTGGCCGACGTCCTCGTCGAGACCGCCGTCATGGCCCGCGTCACGACGTGGCGGCTGGACATCGGGCCGGGCGGCGGGGGCAAGGACGCGGTCATCCGCGCGGCGGCCCGACTGAGCGAAGTGGACGGCCTGGTCCGGCTCACCCTGTCCGACACGCCGTACATCGTGCGCAACCTGCGCGTCCGCGGCGAGGATCTCGAGATCAGCATCCCGTCAGGGATCGCCTACCTGGCGGAAGTCAACGGCAACATGACGGCGATGGTCGTCCTCGGCGAGGGGGACGTCACGTTTTCGCCGACGCCCGACTCGGAGAAGGGCCAGCTGCGGCTGATGACCGGCGACGAGGCGCTGCGCACCCGCATCTCCCGCCTCTTCCTGCGCGTCAACCCGATCGACGCGCCGCATCGCATCACGCTCGACGCCTTGCGCCCGGGCGAAGCCGATCGCGCCCAACTGGATCGGGCGCGCCGCTTCTTCACCGAACAGTCGGCGCTCTCCTACAGCCTCGATCTCAACGACCTCAGTCGCGACACGTGGAACCTGGTGCCGTCGATCGGCGATCTGCTCGTCGACATGGACCTGCCGCGCCACGGGCTGCTGACGTATGCGCTCAGCGGCGGCGACGCCGAAGACGTCTCGCTGTTCGATCGACGCAAGCGGAAGAACCTGTCGGTCTACACCTCGGCCGACAAGCTGGCGCGGCGCGGCACCCGCCAGTACAGCGAAGAGAAGGAGATCGACTATCGCGTCGAGCACTACAACATCGACGTCTCCTACGACCCGAACCGCCTGTGGATCGAAGGGCGCGCCGACCTGGACGTCGTGATCACGGCGGCCGCGGCGCAGACGATCACGCTGCGGCTGGCCGAGCCGCTTGGCCTGCGGGCCGTGACGTCCGACGAACTCGGCCGGCTCCTCGCCCTCCGCGTCCGCGGCCAGAACAACATCGTCGTCAACCTGCCCGACTCGTTGCGGGAAGGGCAGCGCCTGCGCCTGCGCGTGGCGTATGGCGGCCGCCTGCCGCCGATGACGCCCGACCGCGAGGCGATCGCCCTCGACCAGCCGATCACGACGGAACTGGCGCTCGAGCCGGAGGCCCGCTACGTCTACAGCAATCGCTCGTACTGGTATCCGCAGAGCACGGTGTCGTCGTACGCGACCGCCCAGATGAGGGTGACCGTCCCCGCCGATTTCTCCGTCCTCGGCACGGGCATCCCGGATGCACCGGTGCCGGCCGTCTCGCGCGACGACGGCAAGAACCGGCGCACGTTCGTGTTCCGCGCCTTGCAGCCGGCGCGGTATCTGTCGATGGCAGTGAGCCGCTTCATGCCGGTTCTCACGAGCGAGATTTCGCGTGCCCCGGCCGAGCCGAAGGAGACGAGTCCCGCGACCCGCCTGTCACGCTCGGGACAGGGAGTCTTCTACGACGCGGCGACGGTCGAACTGTGGGCGCAGCCGCGCCAGACGGGCCGGGCCCGCGAGATGGCCGGTCCCACGACCGACATCCTGAAGTTCTACGCGGACCTCGTCGACGACCTGCCGTATCCGACATTCCGCCTCGCGCTCGTGGAGGACACGCTGCCGGGTGGCCACAGCCCCGCCTACTTCGCACTCGTTCACCAGCCGATGCCCGGTACGCCCTTCACGTGGGCGCGTGACCCGGTGGCCTTCGACGACTTCCCGCAGTTCTTCCTCGCCCACGAACTGGCGCACCAGTTCTGGGGCCAGGCCGTGGCAGGCGAGAACTACCACGAGCAATGGATCAGCGAAGGCTTCGCGCAGTACTTCGCGTTTCTCTACGCAGAGAAGTCGCGATCGAAGGACACGGTCAACGGCATCCTCCGGCAGATGTACCGATCGGCCGTCGAGGTGAACGACCAGGGTCCCATCTGGCTCGGCTATCGTCTGGGCCACCTCAAGGGCGACAGCCGCATCTTCCGGGCGACGGTCTACAACAAGGGCGCGCTGGTGCTGCACATGCTGCGGCGCCTGGTCGGCCCGGACGCCTTCGCGCGCGGCCTGCAGCGGTTCTACGGCGCCAGCCGCTTCAAGCGCGTGGGCACCGATCAATTGCGGTCCGCGTTCGAGACGGAGTCCGGTCAGTCGCTTGCACGGTTCTTCGAGCGCTGGGTGCACGGGTCGGAGATTCCGGTCCTGCGCGCCAGTTGGGAAACGGTCGAGCCGGCTACGGCCGGCGCCGACGGGCAGGCCCCCGGCAGCGACGCCGTCCGGCTCACCCTCGAGCAGTCGGGCACCCTGCACGACGTCCCGCTCACGGTTTCCATCCAGTACCTGGACGGGCGCACCGAGGAAGCCGTCGTCGTCGCCCGTGATGCGGTGACCCAGGTCGACCTCCCCGTCACCGGCCGGGTGCGCGAGCTCCGCTTCAACGAAGACTTCGGCGCCCTGGTGCGCGTCGAACGCGGCCGGCGCTAGGCAATCCATTCGCCGCCGGGCTGTCGCCGGCATCCGCTCTGCTATGATCCGCGGGTTGTCGCCCGCCTTTCGCCGGGCCTTCGACGGCTGCCGTTGCGCGGTCCGTCTCGCTGAACTTTCGTACCCGGTACCCGGTACCCGGCACCCGGTACCCGGTACCCGAACCGTCTGTCCTCCTGATCGCTATGGACTCTGTCACCCTCACCATCGACGGCCGCGAGGTCACTGTCGCCAAGGGCACCTCGGTGCTTCAGGCCGCGATCGAGAGCGGGATCAACGTGCCGTACTACTGCTATCACCCCGGCCTCGGGGTCGATGGCAACTGCCGCGTGTGCCTGGTCAAGATCGAGAAGATGCCGAAGCTCCAGGTGTCGTGCTCCATCACGGCCTCGGACGGCATGGTCGTTCACACGCAGACCCCCGACGTCGTCAAGGCGCGGGCCGGCGTGTTCGAGTTCCTGCTCCTGAACCACCCCCTCGACTGCCCGGTCTGTGACAAGGGCGGCGAGTGCCCGCTGCAGGACTTCTCGTACAGCTTCGGGCCAGACGCGAGCCGCAACGAGTTCCCGCGCCGCGTGTTCGACGGCGAAGGCGTCAAGGCCGACGTCGACTTCGGGCCGACGCTGATGCTGAACCGCAACCGTTGCATCCTGTGCACGCGCTGCATCCGGTTCATGCGCGAGGTCGACGGCGACGCCCAGATCGGCGTGCTCACGCGCGGCAACTCCAGCGAGATCGCGACGTTCGAGGAGCAGGGCATCCACTCGATCCTGTCGGGCAACCTGATGGACGTGTGCCCGGTCGGCGCCATCACCACGCGCGACTACCGGTTCAAGTCGCGGCCCTGGGACAACCCGAGTGCAGTCGACACGATCTGCACGCTCTGCGAAAAGGGCTGCAACACCACGGCGTGGCTGCGCGCCAAGCCGGAGTGGGCAAAGGGCGCCACCCTCGTCCGCTTCACGCCGCGCCTCAATCCGGACGTCAACCAGTTCTGGATGTGCGACATTGGCCGCTTCGACTACCACTGGATCGAGAGCGACCAGCGATTGACCCGGCCCATCGTGGCCGATGCCGAAGGTGGGCAGGCCGCCGCGACCTGGAACCAGGCGCTCGATCGCGTCCGCGACGTGCTGGCCGGTGCCCAGGGACAGGCGCGCTTCCTCCTGTCGGCCCACGCGAGCCACGAAGAGCTGTTCGCGTTCGCGCGCTTCGGGCAGGCGCTGCTCGGTGATGCCGCCCGCGATGCGTTCGACGTCGCCTGGACGGTGAGCTCCAAGCCGCAGCCGCCCGACACCAAGTTCGTGGTGCCGCCGGTCAATGCGCCCAACGTCGCTGGCGCACGGATGCTCGGCCTCGTTGGCGAGACCGCTGGCGCGCCCGATCACGCGGCGCTGAAGCAGGCGGTGGACGCGGGCTCGGTGAAGGTGCTGTACGTGTTCGACCCGGGTCCGCAGGGGTCGATCGGCGACACCGCCTGGATCGTCGAGGCCCGCAAGGCTGGCCGCATCGGCACACTGATCGTGCAGGGCGTGCTGATGACGCCGCTGGCGGCAGCCGCCGACATCGTGCTGCCGGGCGCGGCCTTCATCGAGAAGGACGCCTCGTACACGAACCATCAGGGACGACTGCAGTTCGCCTCGCGGGCGTTCCCCGCGCCGGGCGAGGCGCAGGATGATGCGGTGATCGTGCTCAAGGTGGCAAAGGCCACCGGCCACGATCTCGGTTACGCATCGAGCGCCGCGATCCGCTCGGCCATTGCCGACGTGCTGCCGGACGAGCCGGGTCTGCAGGGCATTGGGACGGCCACATTCGGGCAGGCGCGTGCCGCCTCGCATTGGCTGCAGTCGAGCAATGCCTCCGAGCGGGTCAAGTGGGACAGCCTGTTCCAGGACCTGCCACCGGTGAAGTTCGCCGACATGCTCAAACCGAAGCCGGCGGGCGACGTCATCCCGTTGCGCAAAGTCGAGTAATCAGCAAAAGGGTAAAAAGGGCAAGAAGGCGCCGCTGCTGTTTTTGCCTCGCCCGTCTCGATCGACTACGCCTCAGTCTGCTGAAACGTCCGTGTGACCGCCACCACGGCTGGCGTGAGCCTTGCACACTGTCCTCACATTGATGTCGCGTGTGAGGAGGCTTACGTGATTAATCCATTCACCTTGAAGAACATGGCCGCTGCCGCGGCCTTGTCGGCAGCCGTAGCCGGCAGTTCCGCGCTGTCCGCCCAGGGCTCCGATGATGTCACCGTGTTGCTGCGCTCCGGCGAGCGCGTGGCCGGACGGCTCGAAGATCTCAACAACGGCACGTTGTTCGTGCGCGTCAGCGCCAACGACCAGCGCAAGTTCCCGGTGGCGCAGGTCGCCCTCATCGACTACGTGGGAGGCGCCCAGGCCCTGCCAGCCACGGAGACGGGGCCCGCGGCGGCCGCCGATCACATCGTCGTTTTGCGGAACAGTCAGCTCGTGCCGGGGCGCCTGATCGACATCGAAGGCGGCGCCGGTTCCGACAAGGAAAACGAGCGACGTGTGTACGTCTTCCGTACGAGTGCGGGCGAGGAACGTCGCATTCCTGCCGAGCAGGTCGGCCGCGTGTACATGGGCGAGTTCGCGGGCGGCGGGTCGGTTGGAACTGCCGCGGCGAGCACGCTCGCGATGCCGGAGTCGGCGTCGGGCGTCCGTGTTCCTGCGAATCAGCGCTGGACCAGCACCGGTATCCAGGTGACCGAAAGCCAGACGGTGATCTTCAGCGTGCAGGGCGAAGCGCAGTTGAGCGGCGCCGCCGACGATCGCGCGTCGGCGGCAGGGTCGGCGAAGGGACGTCGGGCCGATGCGGCGCCGTTGCCGTCGGCCTTGGCGGGTGCGTTGATCGGCCGCGTCGGAAACGGCGCGCCGTTCGGGATCGGCAACCAGACGTCGGTGCCCATGCCGGCGACCGGCGAGCTGTTCCTTGGCGTCAACGACGATGAAGTCGGTGACAACAGCGGCGGCTTCGTGGTCGACGTCAAGCCGCAGGCCGTACCCGTCACGCGCCGTCGTCGGTAAGGCCGAAGACAGATGACACGAGCAGGGGCCGGGGTACCCCCGGCCCCTGCCTGTGTACCAGCCGTCACTGACCTGTTACCGATCCGCGAAGACGACCGCCAGGCTGCGCGGGTTGATCTCGAAGGTGTGCGTCTTCTCGCCTTCCACGACTTCGCCATCGAGATGGACGGGCAGAGGCACCGGGTGCGAAAGAACGATGTGTCGCGCCCGAGCCACTCTCACACCCGGCACCTGCGCCAGCGTGCCGTTGAACAGCCGCCACCCATGCCGCGCCAGCCGGCGGCCCGTGATCTCGGGCACCACCACGACGTCGAGCCACCCATCGTCGAATGCTGCATGAGGAGCGATGCGCGCGCCATGCCCGTACTGCTGACCGTTGCAGACGGCCACCATGTGCGCGTCGAACGTGGTGGTCTCACCGTCATCGAGCCTGAGTGAGAACGCCTGCGCCCCGTACGAGCGGAATTCGTGAAAGATGGCACTGACGTATGGCCGCAGCCCACGCCGCAGGTTGTTCGTGTTGACGCGTCGTGCGATGGCGGCATCGAACCCGACACCTGCCAGGTTGAGGAAGGCGCGGCCGGTGACGCGTCCGGTGTCGATCCGGTGCGCCGCACCGACAACCGCGGCGCGCAACGCGGGCTCGACCGAGAGTGGTATGGCAAGGCCGCGCGCGAGGCCGTTCCCCGAGCCGCCGGGCACGATCGCCATGGGGACCGGACCGTCGAGCAACGCCGCCGCCACCTCGTTCAACGTGCCGTCGCCACCCCAGACGACAACACGATCGGAACCAAGTCGCCTGGCCTCGGCCGCGGCGCGCGTCGCGTCACCGATGGCGGCTGTCTGCGTCGGCCTGATCGACTGCACGCCGAGCGTCTTCAGCTGCGCGATTGCGAACGCGAGACGGTGCTCGCGGGGTTGCCCGCCGACGACCGGACCTGAGGCCGGGTTGACGATGAGATCGATGGTCATGCGTGCGTGCGATCGCGCGGATCGAGGGATCAGGCGCGGCGAAGCCGGGTGCTATAGTACCGACCGCATGCATTCGATGGCGCTGCGCGGCGCGAGCTGCCCCTGGGCCATGCCGCGCACCCGCCGCGCATGGCGACGCGGAGCCCCGCGGCCGTGACCCGTCCCGCGATCCGCATCTTCCTCGTCCTGTTGCTCATCGCTGGCGTCGCTGCCGCAGGGTGGCAGCTCTACGTCATCGAGAAGCGTCACCTGGACGCCGTCGGTCAACAGCAGTCGCTCGACCAGATGCGCGACGATGTGCTGCACGCGATCGACGACTCGCGCACCGCGCAGCAGGCATACCTGGCGGAAGGTCAGGGGCTCGATTTCTGGGAGGCCAAGTTCGCCGAGGCGCTCGCGGGCCTGACGCAGGGGCTCGCGGCGTTGCGGACGCGCGCCGAAGGTCAGCCGGCGGCGCTCGAGGCGCTGGACGCCGCCGATCGCGCGCTGAAGGTCTATGAAGGCGTCGATCGCAAGATTCGCGGCTTCGTCGACAACGGCACGTCGCTGATGGCGGCCGACGCGGTCTACGAGGACGGGCTGAAAACGAGCGGTGTGATCAGGACCAGCACCGAGCAGGCGCACGCGGCGCTCGTCGGTCCGGCGCGCACCGGCTACGAAGAGCGACGCCTGCAGTACATCATCGCCGCCTCCGCGGCTGGCGGCGGCATCCTCGTGTCGCTGTTGCTGCTGCCCACCGGACGGCGTGAGGAACCCGCGGTGGAGTTGCTCGCGCCCGAAGGCTCGCTGCACCTGGGTGAACGGCCGCTGCGTGCGGAGGCCGTCGTCGCGCCGGTCGACGCGACCGACACCATGCGCGGCGCCACCACCGCCACTCGCGTCGAGGCGCCTCGGGCGGAACCCGTGCGTCCCGACGCGCGGGTCGCTCCCGCGCCCGTGCCGGCTCCGGTCACCGCTCCACCGCCGCCCGCCGTCGTCGCAACGCCCTCGCCCGACGTCCGTCGGCCGGCCGCGGTCGTCAGCGACGACGCGCTCGACGCCACTGCGAAGGTCTGCACCGACCTCGCGCGGGTGAAGGACGCCGACGAACTGCGCGACGCCCTCGGTCGCGCCGCACGCCTGCTCGATGCCTCCGGCGTGATCGTGTGGATGACCGAAGCGGGTGGCAAGTCGCTCAAGCCGTTGCTGACATACGGCTACCCGGAGGAAGCGCTGCGTCGCATTCCGACGCTGCCGCGCGAGGCCGACAACGCAACCGCGGCGGCGTGGCGTGATGCGGTGACGCACGTGGTCGATGCCACCGACTCTGCACCGGGGGCCATCGCCGTGCCGCTACTGGTGCCTCAGGGTTGTGTGGGGGTGCTGGCGGCCGAGATCGGCCACGGGCGCGAAGCAGCGATCGCCACCCGCGCCCTCGCTCAGATTGTGGCGGCCCAGCTGGCCGTGCTCATCCCAACCGAAACCACACCGGCGTCGTAGACCACGGGTCGGCGGCGGCGGCGCGAGTGGCCTGCCGGCGGTCCAGCGACGGCTGCGGCGAGTCGCCCTGGCAGCCAGGGCGGAGCTGACGCTTGATCACCAGGCGGATCTGCGGCTCGGGCCGTGCGACCCGCGGTGGCGGCGGCACCGGCAGTTCGATCGCACCCGCGTCGGGCGCGAAACTGTCGATCGGCAGAGAGATGGGTGTGGCCGCATGAGCCACGGTCGTCACCGCGAGGGCACAGCCACCGAGTACGAGCCGAAGGGCCGGTTGCATCACACACTCTCCTCGAACGGGTGAACGCCTGCTGCAAGCGAGCCCCGGCCACACACTGGCGGCCGGGGACACGTCTGCGATGTCGCAAATAGACGTATGAAGGATGCCCCGGGTTCGCGGCCTGGGACGACTATGCCGTGAACCGCGGCTTGCGGATGACCGGCCGGTCGCCCGACGTGTTCGACGGGGCGTCGAGCGTGACCGTGATCGTCTGGGCCTTCCTGTCACGAGTGATCTCGACCTGCACCGGCTTGCCGTTCTCCACGTCCTGCAGGTGTTCGATCACGTCGCCGGTGTCCTTCACGGCCTTGCCGTTGACGGCCGTGACGACGTCGCCGGCCTTGAGCCCGGCCTTCGCGGCCGGCGTGTTCTCGTTGACCGAGGTGACGAGCAGGCCGTCCTTGACGCCGAAGTAGCTGGCGAGCTGGTCGGTCAATGGCTGGCCGACGATGCCCAGGCGCCCGCGACCGACCCAGATGCGTGTCGCGCCCCCGGGGCCGTTGCGGAACGCGAAGTCCTGTCCCGGCCCGAAGAACTCGAACCGTTCGCGGTTCCCGCGCTCACGCACATCCGGCACCCGGCGCTCGAAGCGACGGACGATCGGGCCATCCTCGCCCGGTCCCTGGAAGTTGAACGTGAAGCTGCCGGCCTCCGGCGTGACGCTGACCGAGTTCTTCGCCGTGCCACGCACGTAGCCGATCTGCAGCGCACGTCCCTCCGGCGTCTCCTGGACGAGGCGCGCCAGATGCCGGGCGCTGCGCACCGTCTCACCGTCGACGCTGACGACGATGTCCTTCGCCTGAAGGCCAGCCTTGCCGGCCGCCGACTCGGCGCGCACGTCGCTCACCCAGGCCCCAGTGATGCCGGGCAGGCCGGCGGCCCTGGCCTCGTCCGCGGTGATATCGCGGGTGCCGATGCCGAGGCGCGGCTGGCCACCGAGTGATGTCAGGCCGGCCATACCCTGCATCGCCTCGTCGACGGCCACCGACACATCGATGTCGCGCGCCACGTCCTGCGCGATGCGGGTGGCGTGTTCGACGGCCTCACGCACGTCCACATCGATCCGGTGCGGCAGGTCGTGGAGGGCTTCTTCGACCGCCTGGCTGACGACCACGTCGATGGTGTCAGCGTCGTCACGACTCTCGTTGCGTGCGGCGTTCGCCTCGGCGGAGGCGCGTGCCTCTGCCGACGGACGCGCCGCGGTCTGGCCATGAAGGATGGGGTTGGCGGCGAGGGCGCCGGCCGTGACGACGGCCGCCGTGACGGTGCCGGCCAGCCAATATCGGGTCTGCATACGGTTCCTCCTGTCCACCGGCCGCCTTGGACCAGCGGTCGCGGGTGGGCACATCGGGGCGGCCGCGGCGCCTGCCGCGCGAGGCGGGCCAGGCAGCGCCATGGTCGCGATGGCATATGAGACGGGAAGCAGGGGCCGAAGGTTGACGACGGCGGATTACACTGTCTGCCGTCGATTGTGACCGCCACGTCACGGAGAGCGCTTTGAGCGATCAAGCACAGGACCCGGCTATCGAGTCGCGGAAACGGCAGATTCTTGCCGAGGCCGAGGCGGCCGGGGTCAAGTTCCTGCGGCTGCAGTTCACGGACATCCTCGGGGTCATCAAGAACGTCGAAGTGCCGGACCGCCAGTTCGCGACGGCCCTCGACGGCAAGGTGATGTTCGACGGCTCGTCGATCGAAGGATTCGTGCGGATCGAGGAGTCGGACATGTACCTGACCCCCGACCTGTCGACCTTCCGGGTCTTCCCCTGGGTCGACCCGTCCGGCGAGAAAGTCGCCCGCCTCATCTGCGACATCACCAATGTCGACGGAACGCCGTTTGCCGGCTGCCCGCGGCAGACGCTGAAGCGGGCGATCGCGCAGGCGCAGGACCGCGGCTTCACGATGAACGTCGGTCCCGAGGCCGAGTTCTTCCTGTTCCAGACCCGCGACGACGAGCCGACGACCGAGACGCACGATGCGGCCGGCTACTTCGACCTGACGCCCGTCGACCAGGGCGAGGACGTGCGGCGCCAGATCGTCCTGATGCTCGAGCAGATGGGCTTCGAAGTCGAGGCGGCGCACCACGAGGTGGCCTGGGGCCAGCACGAGATCGACTTCCGCTACGAGGAGGTCCTGAAGGCGGCCGACAACGTCAGCACCTTCCGGTTCGTGGTGAAGAACGTTGCGCGCCGCAACGGCGTGCACGCGACGTTCATGCCCAAGCCGGTGTTCGGCGTCAACGGCTCCGGCATGCACACGCACCAGTCGCTGCTGCGTGAGGGCGCCAACGCGTTCCACGATGCCGACGGGCCGTTCGAGCTGAGTCGGACGTGCATGAACTACATCGGCGGACTGCTCCAGCACGCCGAAGCGTTCTGCGCCATCACCAACCCGCTGGTGAACAGCTACAAGCGCCTGGTGCCCGGCTACGAAGCGCCGACCCACATCGCCTGGTCAGAACGCAATCGCAGTCCGTTGATCCGCATCCCGGCGCCGCGCGGCAACGCCACCCGCATCGAGTTGCGCATGCCGGACCCGTCGTGCAATCCGTATCTCGCGTTTGCCGCCATGCTGCGCGCGGGCCTCGATGGCATCGACAACGATCTCGACCCGGGCGCCCCGGTCAGCAAGAACATCTACAAGATGTCGCAGCGTGAACGGCGATCACTGCGCATCGACGAACTGCCGCCGAATCTCGATGCGGCGCTCGACCAGCTCGAACGCAGCACGCTGATGCGCGACACGCTCGGCGACCACATCTTCGAGCACTTCATCGAGGCCAAGCGCCGCGAGTGGTTCGAGTATCTCCAGCAGGTCAGCGCCTGGGAGATACAGCGGTATTTGAAGGTCTACTGATCGGGAACCGGGAACCGGGTACGGGGTACGGGGTACGGGGTACCGGGTACACGATCCAGGTCGTAGGCGTCGAGCTTCCAGCTTCGCCAAGGCTACGGTGGACAGGTCAGCTCGACGCGCGGTGTGCGGACCACACCCGTCACGAAGGCCGACGGCCGATCGACGAAGGCGAGAGGAAGCGATGAATGTTCTGTTAGCCGATGACGACGAGTCGATCGCGATGGTGGCGCGCCTGGGCCTGCGTCGTGCCGGGTACACGGTGACGATCGTGGACGATGGCGCCAGGGCGCTGGAGGCCGCGCGCACCGGCGGCTACGACGCGATCGTGCTCGACTGGCAGTTGCCCGAGATGGACGGCATCGACGTCTGTCGCACGCTGATGAACGATCCGGCATGGACGCGCGTGCCGATCGTCTTCCTCACGGGCGCCAGCCACGATGGCGCCGAGGCCGAAGCGATCGCCGCCGGCGCGAAGGGCGTCGTCTTCAAGCCGTTCGACCCGATGACCGTGGGGGAACGGGTCAGGGAGATCATCGGGTAATTTCAGAAATTCACAATTTCAGAATTCCACCAGCCACGTGAGCGCTTCGAAGGTTGGCGCTGGCAATGAAATTCTGAAATCGAGAAATTCTGCAATTGTCTATGTGACCGGCGCTTCCAGCAGTCGGATGCTGCCGCGTTCGGCATCGATCTCGGCCTGCACGCCGATCGGCATGATGAACTGCCGGTCGATGTGCCCGAACTGGGCGCCTTCCCAGGCCGGCACGTTCAGCGGCTTCAGGTAGTCCTCGAGGATGTCGCTGATCGTCAGCGATCCGTAGCTGCCTTCTCCGGGTGAACACTTGGTGCAGCGGCCCCAGATCACGCCCTTGACCTTGTCGAGGATGCCGGCCAGCTTCAGCTGCATGAACATCCGGTCGATTCGGTAAGGCGCTTCCTGCACATCCTCCACGAAGAGGATCGCGTCAGTGAAGTCGGGCAGCAGCCCCGACCCCACGATCGTCGTGAGCACCGTGAGATTGCCACCGAGCAGGCGGCCGCGCGCCTTGCCTGGCGTGATCGTCCGGATGCGGTTGACGGTCGGCACCAGCTGATCACCCGCCGCCTGCGGGTTCGTCATCGTCACCAGCTCGCCCTGCATCAGCACGCGACGGAACCAGTCGACGTTGAAGCGGTTCCACTCGGACGCGCCGACCATGCCGTGAAAGGTCACGAATCCGCCGCGCGCGAAGACCGGCAGGAGCAGGGCGGTGATGTCGCTGTAGCCGAGCAGGATCTTCGGATTGCGCGAGATCGCCTCGAAGTCCAGGTGCGGCAGCAGCCGCGCACAGCCCCAGCCGCCTCGCAGCGCATGCACCGCCGCCACCTCGGGGTCCGTGAACATCGCCATCACGTCCGCCGCACGGTCTTCGTCGCGGCCCGCGAGATAGCCGCGACGGTCGAGCAGATGGGCGCCGAGCTTCGCCTTCAGGCCGAGCGCCGCCAGCGACTCGACGACGATGTCGACGTCGACCGGATCCCATGTGGCCGACGCGGGATCGACCACGCCGACCACGCTGCCCGGCCGTAGCCGTCGCGGCTTGCGCGCACCCGAGGCCTTCACCTGCGCCTGGGCCGTGGCCAGCGGCGACGCTCCCGGTCGAGCCGGCGCCTGCGCCGAAAGCCCCGAGGCCGCAAGCGGCGCCACGAGCGACTGCTGCAGGAAGTCACGACGCGTCGACGACATGCGCGAGATAGTACCCTGCTGGACGATGTCCCCGGCCCGTCGCGTCCGCCTGCTCCGTCTCGCCGAATGGCTCGGCGTAGGGCTGCTGCTCGCCGCGCTCACCGCCATCGTCACCTGGCCGCAGGCGGCCGTGCTGACCACGCAGGCGCACGAGCACCACGACGCGCTGTTCAGCATGTGGCGCTTGTCGTGGATCGCCGAGGCGCTGACGACGCATCCGTCGGCGTTGTTCGACGCGCCGATCTTCCATCCGGAAGTGCGGACGCTGGCGTATTCGGATGCCGTGCTGTTACAGGGACTCATCGCCACGCCGGCGCTCGCCGCCGGAGTGCCGCTGTTGCCGACGTACAACCTGCTGCTGCTGGCCGGCCCGTGGTTGTCGGCGCTGGGCACCTATCTGCTCGTGCGGTCGCTGCTCGCATCGCGCGACGGCGCGGCGGTCTCCGTGCAGGTAGGGCCGGTTGCGAGGCCAGACGAAGCCGCGCGGCGAAGTCGGGTCCCAACCCTGCCCACGAGTGACGTTCAGACCGAAGGACTCCCTGCTCCGAGGCTGCTCTGGCCTGCGCTGGTCGCCGCCGTCGTCTTCGGCCTGCTGCCGTATCGGCTCGAGCACATCATGCATCTCGAGCTGCAGTGGTCGCAGTGGATGCCGTTGGCGTTCTGGGCGCTGCACCGCACGGTGAGCGCCGGCCGCATCCGCGACGGCGTGCTGACGGCAGCGTTCGTGCTCCTGCAGTTCCTCAGCTGCATCTACTACGGCGTCTTCCTGACGCTGATCCTTGCGCTGACCGGTCCGCTGCTGTTGCTGACGACGACGCGGGCGTCACTGGGACGCATCGCGCGCGCGCTCGCCATCGGCGCCCTCCTCACCGCACCCGGACTCATCGCATACAGCCGCCCGTATCGCGCCAACCAGGAGGCGTTCGGCGGTCGCGCCGCATGGGAGATCGACACGTGGAGCGCGAAGCCGGGCAGCTTCGTGTCGGCACCGCCGGAGAATCGCCTCTACGGCCGGCTGACGTCCGACTGGGGTTCGCCCGAAGGGCGCCTGTTCCCCGGTCTGCTCGCCATCGGACTTGCGACGGCCGGCGTGATCGTCATGCGTCGTCGCCGGGAAGGATGGGTCTATGGTGCCGCCGCGGCGCTGTCGGCGCTGCTCGCGCTCGGCACGTCGACGCCCGTCTACGGCGCGATGCTGTTGATCGCCCCCCCACTCCGCGGCCTCCGCGCACCGGCCCGGTTCGGCATGCTGCTCGCGCTGGCACTGGCGGTCCTGGCTGGATTCGGCGCCGCGTGGCTGCTCGCGCGCGTCACGCGTCGCGGTGCGCAGCATGCGCTCGGCGCCGCCCTGCTCGTCGGACTCACCATCGAATACGCGTCGGTCGTGGCGCCGTTGTACGAGTGGCCGCAGCGGGCGCCGCTGTACGCCGTGTGGCTGCGGCAGCAGCCGCCGGGCGTCGTCCTCGACCTGCCGGTGCCCCGTGCCTGGGCGCTGCCCAATCACGACGCCGAGTGGAGTTTTCTCGCGAGATTTCACCGGCATCCGCTCGTCAACGGCTACAGCGGGTACTACCCGCGCAGCTATCTCGAGCTCCTGCACACGCTGATTCCGTTTCCCCGCGGCGAGAGTCTCGACGTCCTGCGTGCGCGTGGCGTGCGCTACATCGTCGTGCACCAGAACCGCTACTCGCCGGGCGACTTCCTCGACTTCGATGGTCGTCTCCGCCGTACGCCGGAACTGCGGCTGGTCGGGTACTTCCCCGACCTGAAGTACCCCGCCGTGATCTTCGGGCTCGATCCGCGCTGACGCGGTGTGCCATCCTCGACGCCTTCATGGACCGCCGTCAGTGGCTTCGCCGTCTCGTTGCGACCAGCGTCGCGGGTGCACCGGCGTCGGCCACCGTCGCGCAGGCGATCGGCGGTGAGCATGCGTGGCTGCGCGCGGCGCTGCCGGTCCTGCCTCTGGAGCCTCGACGGCTGCGTGCGTACGACCTCCGGGTGAAGGCCGCGCTGGCCGCGGCCCAGGCCGGGGCTCCCCGTCGCGACGACAACGCCGACGAGCAGGTGGTGCCGGCCTTCCTCGCGATGTTCAGCAAGGGCCTGCCACACGACGCCTTCGGCATCGTC
>DATJTM010000146.1:0-8330 GCA_035503395.1 Luteitalea sp. | reverse complement strand
AAGAGCCGCCGCGTCGGCATCGTCGCCACGCCTGCCGTCACCGCATCCTGCGCCGCCCGTCGGGCCTCGTCGTAGCGCCCGAGCCCGCGGTAGGCCACGGCCAGGTTCGAGATCGCGAACGGATGGCCCGGATTGCGCCGGAGCGCTTCGCGCGCGGCCTCGAGGGCCGCGTCGTACTTGCCGATCCGGTTGTGGACGACCGACAGCGCGTTGGCGGGGACGAAATCTCGCGGATAGGCCGCCTGCCAGACCTGCAGCGTCTGCTGCACGGCATCCTGATTGCCGGTCACCCGGTCGTGGTACTGGTAGCGGATGAACAAGCGTTCGCGTTCGCTGACGCGATCCTCGTGCTCGAACGCGATGCGGGCGTGCCGTTCGCTGCGCCCGACCTCACCGATGGCGCCATAGACGGTCGACAGCGTGGCGTGCGCCTGCGCGAAATCGGGATCGAGCTCGATGGCCCGGTTGAAGAACGCCAGCGACTCGAGCTCGCGTCCCTTGCGTCGTTCCTCGAGCCCCAGCGCGTACGCCTGCAGTGCCGCCAGGGACGGCGTGGTGGCCTGCGCGATCGGCACGTCGAAGCGCGCAATCGACGGCAGCGACTCGCCGAGCGTCGTCCGCATCTGCGAGGCCAGCTTGCCCAGTTCCGCCAGTACTGTCTCGCTGCTGGTCGCTTCGGCCTGCGTGCGCGCCAGCGTCTCACCGGTCTGGCAATCCGTGGCTGCGAGCGACAGTACGTAGTGGCTGCCGAACGGCGCCAGCCGTCCGTCGATCATCGCCTTCACGCCCAGGCGCTGGCAGGTCTCGCGAGCCACGTCGTGACCGAAAACGGCGTCGGGCTTGCGGCCCATCAGGCGCAGCGTCTCCTCGATCCGCTGGTCCGAGACGATGTCGAGGAACGGCGACTGCCCGAGCTGCACCTTGAGCGCGGTGACGAGCGTGCCGTCGAAGACGGCGTTGCCGGTGTCGTTCTCGAAGCCGCCGATGACGATGCTGTCGCGGTCGGTGAGGGCCGGCCGCCGCGTGTACCAGGCGTACCCGAGACTGCCGCCGACCAGCAGCACCGACGCGGCGATGCCGAGCTGACGCCAGAGCCCGGCCCGCCCGGGCGACACGGCCGGCGCTTCCGCGCTGAGTCGTGCCGTCGGCCCGCTCGGCGCCTCGGCCCGTGCGAGATCGGCCAGCAGGTCGCCGGCGCGCTGGTAGCGCTGTCGCGGGTCGGCGGCCAGCAGCTTCACGATGATGGTGTCGAGCGTGCGTGGCACTGCCGGATTCAGCGTCCGCGGCGGCACGAAGACCCCGTGCGTGATCTTGCCGAGGATCTGGGGGATGTCGTCGCCCTCGAACGCCCGTCGCGCGGTGACCATCTCGTACAGCACGCTGCCAAGCGAGAAGAGGTCGCTGCGGCCGTCGAGCGCATCGCCACGGGCCTGCTCGGGCGACATGTAGAAGACCGTCCCCATCGCCATGCCGGTCTGCGTGAGGTGCAGCGGACGCGCCGGTGTGCGACGCACGGCCGCGGCCGGCGCGGCGACGGGCTCGCCGCCAACATCGGTGTCGTCGGTCGCCGCGCCACTCCGCACGACCGGTTCCATCCCGCTCGCCGCCAGGGCCATCGGGACGGCGCCCGAGAGGGCGGCCAGCGCCTCGTCGCCAGCCAGCCTGGCGAGCCCGAAGTCGAGCACCTTAACGTGATCGCCTTCGGTGACGAACAGGTTGGCCGGCTTGATGTCGCGGTGGATGATGCCGCGGCGATGCGCCGCATCGAGCGCCTCGGCGACCTGCCGTGCAAAGGCGACGACGCGCGCCGGCGGCAGCCCCCCCGCCTCGATCAGCTCGCGCATCGTCGCGCCCTCGAGCCGCTCCATCACGATGAAGGCCTGGCCCTCGTGCTCGCCGAGCTCGTGGATGGTGCAGATGTGCGGATGCTGCAGCGCCGAGGCCAGTCGCGCCTCCCGACGGAAGCGGCTCAGCCACTCGGTCGAGGCGGCAGCCTCGGGGTGCAGGATCTTGATGGCGACTTCGCGGCGGAGGCGCGTGTCCTCGGCCCGATACACTTCGCCCATCCCGCCAACACCCAGCAGGCCCAGAAGGCGATAGTGCGAGAGGAAGGCTGCAGCCATCGAGTGCGTTCACGCCGACTGGCGCGCGATGCCGCGAATGCGGGCCCGATTGTAGCAGAGCACGTCAGGCGCCGTCGGCCCGTGTGACGACGGGGTCACCGTCGATCGCACGCCGTACGTGCGCCAGCAGGTCGGCCGGCATGAAGGGTTTCGGCAGCAGCGACGCCACCCAGTCGGCCTCGGGCGCCGCGGCGGCTTCGCCCTGCTCGGAGTAGCCGGACATGAAGGCGACCGCGACGCCCGGCCGCATCGTGCGCAGCTGGCGCGCCACCTCGAAGCCATCGGCGCCCGGCATGATGACGTCCGACAGCAATAGATCGATGCGTCCGGCGTGACGGGTCGCCACATCGATCGCCTCCAGCCCATCGCCCGCCTCGAGGACGACGAACCCCGCCTGCTTGAGGATCAGGCTGGCCAGGACGCGAAGCGCCGCCTCGTCCTCCACGAGCAGCACCGTCTGCCCCGCCGCCGGCAGCACGTCGACGCCCACCGAGCGGTCGACACTCGGCCGGCGCTCGCTGCGTGGCAACCACACGGAGAAGGTGGCACCCTCGCCAGGCCGGCTGTCGACGGTGACGGTGCCCCGCTGCTGCGTGACGATGCCGTACACGGTGGCCAGGCCGAGCCCGGTGCCGCGCCCCATCTCCTTCGTGGTGAAGAACGGTTCGAAGATCCGGGCCCGCGTCTCGTCATCCATGCCGTGGCCGGTGTCGCTGACGGCGATCAGCACGTAGGGCCCCGGACTCAGGTCGGGCGATGGCCGCGACGCTGCCGTCAGCGTTGCCGCGCGCGCACTGACGCGCAGGCGGCCGCCGTCGGGCATCGCATCTCGGGCGTTGATCACCAGATTGACCAGGACCTGCTCCAGCTGTCCTTCACCGAGCTCCACGAAGCCCGCGTGGGTGTCGAGGTCGAGCCCGAGGTCGATCTGTTCACCGCAGAAGCGACGCACCATCGGCGTCAGGGCAGCGATGGCGGCCGGGACGTCGACGATCACCGCGCTGCGCACCTGCTTGCGGCTGAAGGCCAGCAGGTTCTGCGTGAGTGCGGCAGCCTGTTCGCTCGCCCGCCGGATCTGGCCGAGCGCCTCGTGCTGCTGCGGCTGACCGTCGGCGTCTTCGACGAGCAGCGCGCAATACCCGATGATCACCGTCAGCAGATTGTTGAAGTCGTGCGCGATGCCGCCAGCCAGCCGGCCCACCGCCTCCATCTTCTGCGAGTGCCGCAGGTGCTCCTCGGCCTGCTCGCGCACCTGCTGCTCCTTCAGGAGCGACACGTTGACGTCGGCGAGTTCACGGTTGGCGCGCGAGAGCGCGCGCGCCTGCTGCTCGAGGCCGCGCTCCGCCCGGCGCCGCTGACGTACGGCGACGATCAGCCCGCCGATGACCACCGACTGCAGCGCGACGAACGCCAGGGTGCCCCAGATCACGCGCTGATACGTGCGCAGGAACGAGGGCTGTGCGTTCTGCACCTCGGAACCGGACGGCAGTGCGGACTCGCTGATGCCCCACTTGTCGAATTGCGCTGCATCGAAGGCCAATCGGGTCTCGCCGTCGGTCTCGATCGGAACGGCGGCAGGCGACGCGCCGCGCCACACCTGCAGCACCTTGCGCGCCATCCACATGCCATGCGATTCGCCTGTGCTCGCGGTGGTCGCCAGCACGCCCTGCCCCATCTCGCTGAACGCGACGCCCAGGACCGGCGCTGCCGAGGCCTGGACGATGGCCCGCACCGTGTCCTGCACCTCGTAGGGCTCGCCGGTCGCGTCGCGCGTCACCGGCAGCGCGATCACGAGGTCGTCGGGACGTGTGTCCTGCTCGAGGCGATCGAGAATCTGCGGCAGCGTGAGCTCGGCCCCGGAGAGCTGCGTGACGGTGAGGCCGGGACGTCGCAGCTCGTCGAACCTGGTGCGCAACGCCGCGCCGCCGTTGGTGGCCGCAGTGACGACGAAGACCCGCCGGGTGGCGGGGCGGAGGGTCGTCATCATGTCGACCATCGTCCCGACCCTGAACTCCTCCATCAGCCCGGTGACGCGGTCGCGGGGCGCGCGTGCCACGAGGGCCGTGCTCTCGACGCCGCCGAAGATGACCGGCCGCCCCGGAAACAAGTCGGGCGAATCGAGCAGGAAATCGAGCGCCGCATCGTCGGCGGTGACGATGAGGGCGGGCGGCATGCGGCTGTACTTCGCACGCAGCGCCTCGCGGACGTGCTGCAGATACGCCGGTCGCACGTCGCGCCGGGCATCGAGGAACTCCTCCCGCAGGTCCACCGGCATGCCGGCGCCGCGGAGTTCCATGAACAGGCCCTCGCTGATGTCGTGACTCCAGTCGACCGACGAGTCGTAGGAGTGGAGGACGACGATCAGGACGGTGTGCGTCGGGTGGGGCGCGGCGGCCTGCGCGCCGGCCGTCGCGGGCCAGGCCAACAGCACAGCGATGAGGACGAAGAGGAGCCGACGCATTTCTTCGCCGGTCAGCCTACCATCCGGGCGCGCGGCGCCGCCGGGGACGTCAGCGCACGAGGGCGGCGTTGACCATCGTCGAGAAGACGCTGTAGATCCCCGGCTGGTTACCCGGGAAATGCTGGGTGAGCAGGATCGACACGAGCTGTTCCTGCGGATCGATCGACACATAGGTCGTGGCGGCGCCGGACCAGCCGAATTCCCCGATCGAACCGGCGACCGGGCCGCCAGCCTGATCGATCCGCACGGACACGCCGAGGCCAAAACCTTGATGCGTGTTCCCGGGGTTGGTCACATGGGTCATCTGGTTGGCGGTCATCGACGCAACGGTCTTCCGGCCGAGGATGCGCACGCCGTCGAGTTCGCCCCCATTGAGCAACATCTGCGCGAAGCGGGCGTAGTCGTCGGCGGTCGAGAAGAGGCCACCGCCACCCGAATGCATCAGGCGGCCATCGGGATCGGGATACGGGATCGCGGCGCGTTCGGCGCCCGGCACCTGAATCGTCTCGACGTTGGCCAGCGGCTTGGTTCCTTCACGCTGGTACAGCGACGCCAGCCGGGCGCGTTTCGCGGCGGGGACGTCGAACGCCGTGTCCGGCATGCCCAGCGGATCGAAGATGCGGGCCTTCATGAAGGCACCGAGCGACTGGCCACTCACCTTCTCGACGATCGCCCCGAGCAGGTCGGTGTTGACGCCATAGTTGAAGCGCTCGCCGGGCTGCGCCGCGAGCGGCAACGCCGCAATCTTCGCGATGAACTCGTCGGCCGTCTTCGACTCGAAGATCTTCGCGGCCCGGTACATGTCGTCGACCGGCCCCTGCGCCAGTCCGTAGGCGAAGCCTGACGTGTGGGTCAGCAGGTGGCGAATCGTGATCGGTCGCACCGCCGTCGCCAGCTGCGGCGCCGCGGGCGTGCCGCCGGTGAAGACCTGGGGCGCCTTGAGCGCCGGCAGATACTGGGCGATCGGATCCTCGAGCCGGAGCGCGCCTTCCTCGACGAGCATCAGCACCGCGACCGACGTCACGATCTTGCTCATCGAGTAGATGCGCACGATGGTGTCGCGGGTCATGGGCAGCTGCTTCTCGCGGTTGCGCATGCCGACCGTGTGGACGTCGACGATACGGCCGTGTCGGGCGACCAGCGACACCACCCCGGCGACCTGCCCGTCGTCCACGAATCGCTTCAGGCGTGCATGCAGCCGATCGAGTCGATCGGCGGCGAAGCCCTCCTCGGCCGCCGGTGCGGCGGGCAACGGCGCGGCGGGCGCGGCGACCTGCGCGCCCGATGGGTTCGACAGGACGAGGCACAGCGCCAGCGCGCCACCGCTGCGGAGCAATCGTGTGGACATGGGGGAACAGCCTACTTGTAACAGCGGCCTGCAGGCTACGGCCTACGGCGTATTGCGATGGCCTGCAGCCTACGGGCTACAGCCTACCTGTGCTCGATGATGACCCTCGCCTGCCCACTGCCGATTGCCGACTGCCCCTTCTGACTTTGCGCGTATGACTTGTGATTTGGCCGGAAGAGGCGGACGGCTCGGCGAGCCGTCCCTACCGAGTTACGCGTTGCCCAGCGCCACTGCCGACTGCCGACCGCCGGTTGCCGGTTGCGGGTTGCCGGTTGTGACTTGGCCCTCATGACTTATGACTTTGGAGTCCCTGTCGGCATGTCCAGTACCCGTGCCAGGGATCGGCGCCGAGCTTCTTCAGTCGCGAGGGAATGGTGCGGACCGTGAAGCGGTCCGGCGGCTTGCGAGCCGAGAGTTCGTCCCAGGCGATCGGCGTGGACACTGTGGCGCCGGCCCTGGCTCGTGGCGAATACGCACTGACCGACGTGCTCCCGCGCCGGTTGCGGAGGACGTCCACGAGAATCTGCGCCTCGCGACCGTCCTTGGCGAACGCCGTGGTGTACAGCTTCGGGTTCTCGCCGACCAGCGCCTCGGCGACCTGTCCCCCGGCGTCGAAGCCGGCCCGCCACGACACGCCGTCCAGCAGTGGCACCACGACGTGCAGCCCGCGTCCGCCCGTCGTCTTCACCCAGGCCTGCAGTCCGAGCGACTCGAGGACGGTCCGCGTGTCCCTGGCGGCCGCCACGACCTGCGGCCAGCGAACGTCCGGCCCGGGATCGAGGTCGATGATGATCCGATCCGGCTGCTCGATCGAGGCCGCACACGAATTCCAGGTGTGGACCTCCACCCAGTTCATCTGCATCAGCGCGACCAGCGCCTCCGGGGTGTCGGCCACCATGTAGACGTCGGCCTTGGTCTTCTCGCGGATCGTGATCCGGCGCAGCGAGGCCGGGCTGCCGGCCTTGCCGTGCTTGAGGTACACGCACTCGCCGGCGATGCCGTCCGGGCAGAACAGGAGCGACAGCGGACGGTCGACGACGTGCGGCAGCATCCACTCCGCGACGGCGTCCATGTATGCGGCCAGATCGAGCTTGGTGATCCCTTGGTCGGGAAACATCACCCGCGTCGCGCTCGAGATCGCGACGCCGCGCACGACCGGCTTGGCCACCGTCCCGGCTGGGGCCTTCGCTGGACGGCTCGGCGAGCCGTCCCTACCCAGACCATCTGTCGGGCGGCTCGGCGAGCCGTCCTTACCCGTGGGAGTTGACTTACGCGTTGCCACGTCGCGACCTCCGGGCAGGTGTGACCTTTGGCGCGGTGCGCGGTCGGGCCGGCGCCGACGTCGGACGCTCGCGCACCACCTGCGTCGCCTTCTTGTCGTCGCGCAGCCCCTGAAACGAGGGATGCCGGATCTTGCCGGCCGCCGTCCACTCGGTGAAGGCCACCTCACCGACCAGCACCGGCTTCACCCAGTGCGCGCCCTTCACCTGTGCGCCGCGCGGCGCCGGCGTGAAGGGCGACGCGTCGCGGACGAGTGGTTCGAGGCGCTCTCGCAGTTCGCGCGCCACCTGCGTCGTGAAGCCCGTGCCGACCTTCCCGGCCCAGCGCAGCTGGTCGCCGTCGTAGTAGCCGATCAGGAGTGCGCCGAGGCCCTCGCGCACGCCCTGCGGGTCGGTAAAGCCGCCGATGACGAATTCCTGCCGGCCCAAGCACTTCACCTTCACCCACGTCTTGCTGCGACCCGCCGTCGCCGGCGCATCGCGTCGTTTGCAGATGATGCCTTCGAGGTGATGGCGACAGGCATCGTGGTGCGCGGCAACGCCGCCGCCGACGACATGCGGTGAGTATCGGAAGATCGAGGCGCGGCGCGGCAGCAGCGCCTCGAGCCGGGCCTTCCGCTCTTCGAGTGGGAGCGGCGCGAGGTTCTCGCCATCGAGCCACAGCAGGTCGAAGACGAAGTAGACCAGTGAGCCGTCGCCGCTGCCATGTCCCTGCAGCCCCTGGAAGCTGGTGCGCCCGTCGGCCGCGACGAAGGCCATCTCGCCGTCGAGCAATGCAGACGTCACCCCAAGGCGCTGTGCGTCGGCGACCACGGTCGGGAAGCGCGCGGTCCAGTCGAGGCCGTTGCGGGTCAGCAACTGGACGCGATCGCCATCGACGACGAGCCCCATCCGGAAGCCGTCGTACTTGACCTCGTGCAACCAGGCATCGTCGTCGGGCGCCTCGCTCACGAGAGTGGCGAGCTGCGGCGTATACGCGGGCGGCCGTCGCGGCATCGCCCGAGTGTGGCACGAGGTCCGGCTGCGGGCTACCTCAGCGCAGCCCTGACGGCTGCCGTCCACAGGCCCTGCGTCGTTCGTCGTTCGTCGTTCGTCGTTTCGACCCCGTGGGCGTCGAG
>DATJTM010000145.1:0-5803 GCA_035503395.1 Luteitalea sp. | reverse complement strand
GCCCTCGTCGTCGGCTGTTCGGAGCCGCCGAAGGCACCTGCTCCCCCTGCGACACCTGCGACCGCCCCCGCGAGTGGGTTCACGCCGACGCCCGAACAGCACGCCTTGCCAAAGAGCCTGCTGGTCGTGAAACGCACGCCGATCACGCGGGCGAAGTTCCCCGTCATCGATTTCCATTTCCACGCCGCCACGATGAAGACGGCGGGTGAATACGAGGCGCTGGTCCGCACGATGGACCAGGCAGGCGTCGGCGTCATCGCCAACATGGACGGTGGGATGTTCGACGAGATCGACACCAACCTTCGCAATGGCGAGCCGTTCAAGACCCGGATCGTCCATTTCGCCAAGCCGGTCTGGGACGGGATCAACGACCCGGGCTGGTCGGAGAAGACGGCGGCCGAACTCGAACGGGCGTTCAAGGCCGGCGCGCTGGGCCTGAAGATTCACAAGACGCTCGGGCTCGAGCTGCAGAACCCGGACGGCTCCTACATCCTGCCCGACGACCCGCGGATGGACGCGATCTGGGCGATGTGCGGCAAGTACGGCAAGCCGGTGATGATCCACGCCAGCGACCCGATCGCGCGGTGGAGTCCGATCGGACCGGACAACGAGCGGTATGAGGCCGGCCTGTGGCGCACCGATCCGTCCGGCAACTATCACGGTACGTCACGGCCGCACTACACCGAGATCTGGAAGCGGGTCGAGCACATGCTCGAGAAGCATCCGAAGACACACTTCGTGCTCGCCCACATCGTCAACATGTCGGAAGACCTCGATCGCGCTGGCGCGCTCCTCGATCGGCACGCCAACGCGGACGTCGAACTGTCGGCCCGCTACCACGATCTCGGTCGCCAGCCCGTGAGCGCACGCAAGTGGCTCATCAAGTACCAGGACAGGGTGTTGTTCGGCAGTGACGGCAGTCCCGGCCGCGAGATCGAGCAGTTCTGGACACCGCACTGGCGATTCGCGGAGACCGACGACGAGTACTTCGATCACCCGGCGCAGATGCTGTCGCCGCTTGGGGCGCCGCTGCAGGGCCGGTGGCGCATCTACGGCGTGTCGCTGCCCGATCCGGTGTTGCGCAAGCTCTATCACGAGAACGCGCTGCGGCACCTGCCGTCGCTGCGCCCGACGATCGAGGCGCAGCTGGCGAGGACGGTCGCTGCCACTCCGGCCGCGACCTCAGCAACGCAGTAGTTCGTCGTCGCACACCAGGTCACCTTGTACGCGGTGGTGCCGTCGCCGGCCACGGCACCACGAAGAGGTCGGCGTCTTCGCTCACGTCCGACGCATCGCGGGGATGCCGCGACGCATAGGCCAGGAACGTCCCTGCCGCATCCATCACGACACCGTGGCTGCCCGTCACGGTGTCGAACTCGCGCGTGATGGGTACCACCGACGACGCACCGACGTCCTGCACGATCACGTCCCACAACAGATTCACGTCGGGCCCGATTCGTCCGCACGGGTCGCAGTGCACCAGGTCGGAGGCCAGCGTCTGGAACGCGATGCGCGTGCCGTCGCGCGACAGGACCGGCCTGATGCTCGCGCCGTTGCCCGGCCGGCCGGCAGGTGTCCGGCTCACCAGCGTCGTCGTGCGCGTCAGGGTGTCGTGCAGGTAGATCTGCGCGCGCGTCGGCCGTAGCTGACGGGTCAGGTTCGTTGCGTCCGAGGCAAAGGCGACGAATCGCCCGTCGGCACTGATGGCGGGGTGATAGCTCGGGGCGTTGGCGACCGTATCGTCGGGCGCGCTCGAAACGCGGGTGGTGATTCCCGCGCGAAGGTCGCACAGATAGATGTGCGCGGGAGTTCCGCCCGTCGTTCCCGCTGGCGTGCTGAACGCCGTCGCCGTGAACACGACGCGAGTGCCCGTCGCGTCGATGGCCGGCGAGACACTCTGGCCGGCCGATCCTGGTCCATCGGGCCGGCTGCTCACGAGGACGCGCGTGTCGCCGTCGCGTCTGGCCAGGCAGATGCGCGGCGCGACCGTGGGCTGTGGCGCCGACGTGCCGCAGGGGCCGGTCGTCTCGTAGGCGATGGAGTCGCCATCGTCACTCAGGGCTGGTGCCGATGCGTGACTCGCCACGAACGACGTGATGCCCGTCTGACGATCTCTTGCGTAGAGACCGGTCGCACCAGTGTCGAGCACCGTTGACGTGAGGTTGCGCGCCGTCGACACGAACACGATCACGCGACCATCGGCGCTGATGTCGGGCTGCGAGCTCTCGCCGTCCGACGGCTGTCCGTTCGCGCCGGGGGTTTCGAGTGTCAGGCGACCCGAACGCCGGTCCAGGACATACACGTCGCGGAGTCCGTTCTGGTCGGCTGCGAGCAGGGGCTGTCGCGTGGCCACGACCAGCAGCTGCCCGTCGCCGCTCAATGCCCAGTCGGGCCGCGTCAGCGCATCACGACTCCGATCGCCGAGCGCCACCGTCTGCGCCGAGCCAGTCGGTGGGATCTGTCCGGAGGGCAATCCACAGCTGGCGAGCAGCGCCGCGACCGCGAGCGTCTTCATCGCCGGACAACGAGCGAATGCCGGGCCGCGACCTCCTGCGCCACGCGACGGCCGATCCCGATGGCACGCGCACTTTCGAAGCTGCCGTCGCCGTCCTTCCACACCGCTCCCGCGTCGACGTGCCGCGGCAGATCGACGCCGTCAATCTGTTCGAGGATGTGTTCGAGTTCGTGCGCGATCAGCTCGACGGCCTGCAGCGACAGCGGCAGCAGCACGCGCGCCGACACCACCTGCCCGTCGCGCCGGTTGATCGCCGTCCGGGCGCGCCAGGACGACGACGTCAGACGCGGGTCGAAATGCATGCTGATGTGGACGCGCTGCGCCGCCGCAAGACGCAGGCACTGCCGCCGGAACGTCGCCGAACTGCGATGCATCTCGTCGATCGCCCGCCGGATCGGCGTCGGCGCGCCGGCCGCCAGCGCTTCGGCGATCGCCGCGCTGCCCGACTCGGTCGACGACACGACGACGGCCCGTTGCGCGAGCGTCACATTCGGCGTGACCATCGGCGCGCACAGCGTGAGCGCACACAGAAGCCCCAGCCTGCCGCATCGCATGGTGCTGCATCCTTTCGGCGAGGCGCGATCGGGCACATCCCGCTGGTGCGTGACGAGCGCAAACGCGTACGTAGGCTATTACGCGGCAAGGGGCCGATGGTTGCAGTCCGATTGCAGGGCGCAGTGACCAACCGTCCCAGTCAGGGAGTCAGAAGTCAGAAGTCAGAAGGGCGAAGTCTGAAGGTCGACGTCAGGCGAGCAGAAGCGAGAGGCGGCGCGATTGCCCCAATTGACGACTTCGTAGCCGTCCGACTTGCCACCGTTCGTAGCCGTCCGACTTGTCACCATCTCGTAGCCGTCCGACTTGTCGGACGGAAGCGCCGTGATGGGGACACGACGGCGTGCTATGGCTCGAGCGGCATGGGCGTCGGCTTCGGGACCATGCGGCGATGACCGCACCACTGGCACCGGGCGTAGAGCGTGTCACTGGAGCGGACATCGACCTGCAGCGGCAACCTGCACGACGGGCAGTCCGGAAGCTCGACCCGCCGCTCGCGACGATCGACGGTGACCCGGGCGGGATCAAGCTGGCCGGTGGCGAGGTCGATGGGCATGCCGCTCGACCGGATCATCGGCAGCCGCAGCCAGCACTTGAAGCCCCGGCAGGCCTTCGGTGCGCACGCACAGACAGGCCTCCGGGCTTCGGCCTACAGCCTACCTGTCCGGACTTCGGACTTCTCGTAGATTTCGGTCGTATGGCCGCGGCCGACCACGACATGACGGGCAATGGCTCGGAAGAGGCCATGCTCGACGACGCCGGCGATGCCTCGGAGTGTCGCGTCATCGGGTAGTGCGCGGCCCGAGCGGAGTCGGGCATCCAGAATCGGGTTGCCGTTCTCGCTGCGGTAGGGGCCGCCATCGCGCGACGCCCGCATCGTGACCGCGAAGCCGAGGTCCTCGAGCTGGCGAGCGACGAACGCGTGCCCGAACTCCACGACCTCGACCGGTAGCGGCTGCGCGCCCAGCGACGCCACGAGCTTGCTCGAATCGACGATGAAGACGACGTGGCGCGACGCGGTCGCGACGATCTTCTCGCGGACCAGGGCCCCGCCGGCGCCCTTGATGGCGTCGCCATTGACCAGGACTTCGTCTGCGCCGTCGATCGTCAGATCGATCGTCGGTCCGCGCTCGGGCAGGAGCAGGGGGATGCCCTCGGCACGTGCCAGGGCCGCCGTCCGCTCGGAGGTCGGTACACCGGACACGCGGAGGCCGTCACGCACCAGCCCGCCAAGGAGCCTGATCGCATGCTCGGCCGTGGACCCGGTGCCCAGTCCGATGACCATGCCGTCGGCCACGAACTGCATGGCGGCCTGCGCAGCCAGCGCCTTCTCGCGCTCGCGGTCGTTCATGGGCGTCCGGCACTCATGGCGTCACAGTATGACGGGGTGCCGGGTGCCGGGTGCCGGGTACCGGGTACCGGGTACCGGGTACCGGGTACCGGGAAACGAGACCCGGATGGCAACCGGGCTACGGGACTGGGCACCGGGACGGGGATCGCGGAATCCACCGAATCCCTGGACGCGTCGATGGGGAGGCCGTGTCGAGCGGTTGAAGTCCTGGCCCATACGGACTACCGTCACGACAGCCGATGCTCAGGCGCCCTTTCCTCCTCGGTTTGCTCTGTCTGTTCGCCACGTCCTGCGGTGTGCCCGGTCCGGTCGTCGAGGGGCTGCCCGAACGCGTCGACTTCGCCCTGCACGTCAAGCCGATCCTGTCGGACCGCTGCTTCAAGTGCCACGGTCCCGATGGCGCCGCCCGGTCGAGCGACCTGCGGCTCGATCGCGAGGAGCAGGCCTACGCGACGCTGCGCTCGGGCCGGGCCGCGATCGTGCCCGGCAAGCCGGGACGCAGCGAACTGGTGACGCGCATCCTCAGCGACGACCCGGGCGTGGTGATGCCGACGCCGGACTCGCACCTCACGCTCACCGATTACGAGAAGGCGCTGCTGATCCGCTGGATCGACCAGGGCGCCGAGTGGAAGCCGCACTGGGCGTTCTCGGCGCCCGTCGTGCCGCAGGTGCCGGCCACGGTCGCGTCGCACTGGACGGCCCGCAATCCGATCGATCACTTCGTGCAGGCGACACTGAAAACCCGCAAACTCGAGCCGCGCCCGGAAGCGAGCCGCGAGACCCTCATCCGCCGGGTGACGCTGTCGCTCACCGGCTTGCCGCCGACCCAGGCCGACATCGACGCCTTCGTCGCCGATACGTCAGCCAACGCCTACGAACGCGTCGTCGATCGGCTCCTGGCCTCACCGACGTACGGCGAGCGGATGGCTGCCGACTGGCTCGATCTCGCCCGCTACGCCGACACTCACGGCTATCAGGACGATGTGGCGCGCGACATGTCGCCGTGGCGCGACTGGGTGATTGCGGCCTTCAACCGCAACCTCCGCACCGACCAGTTCGTGACCTGGCAGCTGGCCGGCGACCTGTTGCCCAACCCGACCCGCGAGATGCGCCTGGCGACGGCGTTCAACCGTCACCACATGCAGAGCCAGGAAGGCGGCATCGTGCCCGAGGAGTACCGGGTCGAATACGTCGCCGACCGGGTGCAGACGTTTGGCCGGGCGTTCCTTGGCGTGACGCTCGAGTGCGCCCGCTGCCACGACCACAAGTACGACCCGGTGACGCAGCGCGAGTACTTCCAGCTGTACGCGTTCTTCAACAACATCAACGAGGCCGGCCAGGTGCCGTATTCCGGCATGCCGAGCCCGTCACTCATCCTGCCCTCG
>DATJTM010000144.1:0-3492 GCA_035503395.1 Luteitalea sp. | reverse complement strand
GCGCGCCACACCATGCTGTCTTTCGCCGCGCGCGTCCCATGTGACGGGCGTCCCCTGGACGGTCGGCGCGAACGCGGACCACGTCGCACGCACGTCGGCGAGCGCGCCCCGCGACAGCTGCGCCACACCCTGTTCGAGGCGCACGAGCAGCGCCGTCACGAGATCGGCCACCAGCCGCGGCGTGAGCTCGGGCGACAACGCTGCGACCTCCGTGAGCGCGACCATCCGCGCCGCGACGTCGGGCGGCGCGTCGAATCGCTCGATATTGATGCCCATTCCGAGCACGACCGTCTTCAGCCCGCCGCCATCACCGACGCCTTCCGCCAGGATGCCGGCCAGCTTGCGCCAGCGCCCGCGCTCGACGCGGACCATCACGTCGTTGGGCCACTTCAGCTCGACGTGCGCGCGGCAGGCATCGCCGATGGCCTGCGCGACGGCCACGCCTGCCATCAGCGTCACCAGACCCGGCGCCGATGACGATGGCGTGTCGACCACGACGGGCCAGCCGGCCGGGCGCAGGAGCAGCGAGCAATACAGGCCGTGCGTCGCGGGCGAATGCCAGGCGGCACCCCGTCGGCCACGACCCGCGGTCTGCTCGGCAGCAATCACCGCGTAGCCCTCCGCGGCGCCGCCAGCCGCGGCCCGCGCCACGTCGTCGTTGGTGGAGCCGGTCGTGGGCAGGATCCGGACGTCGCGACCGAACGTGCCGCCCGTCGACTCGGCGGCACGCACGCCCTCGCGTACGGCCTCGAGCCAGGCGTGCAGGACGTCGTTCACGGCGCGGGCGCGATCTTGAAACTGAGGTCGACGGCCGCAGCCGAGTGCGTCAGGGCGCCGATCGACACGAAGTCGGCCCCGCTCGCCGCAATCTCGGGGATCCGTGCGAGCGTCACACCACCCGACACTTCGATCTGGGCCCGCCCTCGCGCCCGCCGGACGGTTTCGGTGAGCGTGGCGAGATCCATGTTGTCGGCGAGGATGCGGGTCGCGCCGGCATCGAGCGCTGCGGTGAGTTCATCGAGGTTGCTGACTTCCACCTCGATCACCATGTCCTCGCCCGCGTCGCGCATCCGGTGCAGGGCCTGGACGACACCACCGGCCAGCGCCAGGTGGTTGTCCTTGATCAGGATCCCGTCGTCGAGTGCGAAGCGATGGTTGGTGCCACCACCGGCCCGCACCGCGTACTTCTCGAGCACCCGAAGCGTCGGTGTGGTCTTACGGGTATCGAGGATGATGAGCGACGTGCCGGCAGCCGCGTCGACGTACTGCCGCGTCAGGGTGGCAATGCCCGAGAGCCGCTGCATGAAGTTCAGCGCCGTGCGCTCGGCGGTGAGCAGGGCCCGCGCCCGTCCCGTGACCTCGGCGACGAGCGTCCCGGCCGGGCAGCGCGCGCCATCTTCGTGATGCCGCACCATCGTCGCGGCCGGGTCGAGCTGGAGGAATGTTTCCTCCGCGACGTCGAGTCCGGCAATCACGCAGTCCTGCTTGGCGAGCAGCCGGCCATGGCCGCGCAGCTGCTCCTCGACCGTCCCTTCCGTGGTCGCATCCCCCCAGCCGAGATCCTCGGCGAGGGCGCGCCGCACGAGTTCGCGGTACAGCGCCTTGTCGAGGCTTGCCGGCGACGTCACGCGCCTGCTCCGCTGGGCGGTTCGATCTCGCCCAGCACCACGGTGGCCTCGCGTGCGTCGCCCGTCGACGTCCGCACCACCTGCACCAGGCCAGAGGCCGCAACGTCGGCGCGAGCCCGCTCGAAGGCTGTCAGATCGGCCGCTGGTGCCTGCACGTGGAAGTCGACGACAGGCGTCCGCAGCGGCTTCTTCGCTTCGGACTTCGTGCGACGAATCTCTCCGAGCGCCCAGGACGCCATCGCCAGCGCTTCGACGCCCTCCTGATCCGCAGCGCCACCGATCGCGGCCAGCACGTCGTCGGACGTTGGCCAGGCGGCGCGATGAACCGAGCCGTCCTTCCACCACGACCACACCTCTTCGGTCACGAAGGGCAGGTACGGTGCGAACAACCGGAGCAAGGTGTCGAGCACCACGACCATCGTCGCGTTGGCCGAGCCCTGTCCTTCCTCGCCCAGATCGCCGTAGCGACGTGCCTTCACCAGCTCCAGGTAGTTGTCGCAGAAGTCCCAGAAGAACTGCTCGGACCGCTCGAGCGCACGCGTGTAGTTGTAGTCCTCGAGATCCTGCGTCGCATCGGTGACGAGCGCCGCCAGACGTGTCAGCAAGCCGCGATCGACCGGCGCGTCGATCGGACCGACCGGCTCGGTCCGGGCCAGCGCGAACTTGGCGGCGTTCAGCAGCTTCATCGCGAGACGACGCCCGACGCGCATCTGGCCCGTGTCGAACGCCGTGTCGGCACCGGGGCGGCCGCTGGCCGCCCAGTAGCGGACGGCGTCCGAGCCGTGCTCCTCGAGCAGGCCCATGGGCGTCACGACGTTGCCCTTGGACTTGGACATCTTCTTGCGGTCGGGATCGAGCACCCAGCCCGAGATCGCCGCGTGCTTCCACGGCAGCGCGTCGTGACCCAGGTGGGCGCGGAGCACCGTCGAGAACAACCACGTGCGGATGATGTCGTGCGCCTGCGGACGCAGGTCGAGCGGGAACACCCGACCGAAGAAGTCCTCGTCGTCGCCCCACTGCGCCACGATCTGCGGCGTGAGCGACGATGTGGCCCAGGTGTCCATCACGTCGGGGTCGCCGATGAAGCCACCCGGCGCGCCACGCTGGGCCGCCTCGTAGCCTGGCGGGACGTCGGTCGACGGATCGATCGGCAACGATGCCTCGCTCGCGACGATTGGCCGGTCGTACTGCGGGCGGCCGTCGGCGTCGATCGGGTACCACACGGGAAACGGCACGCCGAAAAAGCGCTGGCGCGACACACACCAGTCGCCGTTCAATCCTTCCACCCAGTTCTCGAAGCGGGCCCGCATGTAGGACGGGTGCCACTCCATGGCGCGACCACGGGTGATCAGGGCCTCGCGCTGGTCCATCGTGCGGATGAACCACTGACGACTGGTCACGATCTCGAGCGGCCGGTCGCCTTTCTCGAAAAACTTCACCGCGTGCGTGATCGGGCGCGGGTCGCCGATCAAATCGCCCGATTCCTTCAGCTGCTCGACGAGCCGCGTCCGCGCCTGCGACGCGCCGCGTCCGACCAGCGGCGCGTACGCCTGCTCGGCCCTGGCGACGTCGACCGACGGCCACTGCTCGCTGCCGAAGGTGATCGGCCGGAGCGTGCCGTTGGTCTCGATGATCGAGCGCACCGGCAGGTTCAGCTCGCGCCACCAGATCACGTCGGTGAGATCGCCGAACGTGCAGATCATCGCGATGCCGGTTCCCTTCTCGGGATCGGCGAGCGTGTGCGGACGGATCGGCACCTTCACACCGAACAGCGGCGTGATGACCTCGGTGCCGAACAGCGGCTGATAGCGCGTGTCGTCCGGGTGCGCCACCAGCGCGACACAGGCGGGGATCAGCTCCGGGC
>DATJTM010000143.1:0-2696 GCA_035503395.1 Luteitalea sp. | reverse complement strand
CCAGCGACGGCACGGCCACCCTCCACCGCGACCCCGCCGCACTGGCCGACATCGCTCCCACAGGCCTCGTCAACAATCCCGTCGCCAGCCGCACGGCCGATGACAGCCGGCGCGTGTACGTGGTCAGCGGCGATCTGTGGTTCGTCGACGTGGCCGGCCGCTCCGCCCGTCGCCTCACGCAGACACCCGGCGTCGAACAGACGCCGACCCTGTCGCCCGACGGACGGCAGGTCGCCTTCACCCGGGCCGGCAACCTGTATACGGTGGACGTCGCCAGTGGCCTCGAACGCCAGCTCACGGTCGACGGCAGCGACACCATCCTCAACGGCTACGCGTCCTGGGTCTACTTCGAGGAGATCCTCGGCCGCGCCAGTGCCTACCGCGCGTTCTGGTGGTCGCCCGACAGCGCGCGACTGGCGTTCCTGCGCTTCGACGATGGGCCGGTGCCGGTGTTCCCGATCTACTGGGCCGACGGCCAGCACGGGAAGCTGGAACAGCAGCGCTATCCGAAGGCCGGCGACCCGAATCCGTTCGTCCGCGTCGGCGCGGTCGCGGCGACCGGCGGCAACGTCACCTGGATGCAGTTCCCGCCGCAGGCCGACCACTACCTCGCGTGGCTGTCGTGGACGGCCGACAGCCAGAAGGTCTTCATCCAGTGGATGAACCGCGAGCAGGACACCATCCGCGTGCTGCACGGCGACCCGCGAAGCGGCGCGGTGACGCCGTTGTTCGAAGAGAAGCAGTCGTCGTGGGTCAGCTGGTTCGAGGACCTGACGCCACTGGCCAACGGCGATCTGCTCGTCCGCAGTGACGTCGACGGCTGGGACCATCTCTACCTGCACGGCGCCGACGGCACGCGTAAGCGTCAGCTCACGAGCGGCGAGTGGCGGGTGCGCGACATCCTGCACGTCGATGAGGCGGCGGGCACCGTGCTGGTGCTCGCGCAGCCGGGCGCGATCGGGTCGACGTGGAACAACGAAGTCCGGCGCGTGCGGCTGGACGGCTCCGGCACGGACGTGATCAGCAAGACGCCTGGCACGTACCAGGTGCGCGTGTCGCCGGACGGCACGCAGTTCCTGGCGACCCGTTCGAGCGCCACTGAGCCGGCGAGCCTGTCGCTGTTCCGGGCCGACGGCACGCTGGTGCGTGACGTGGCGTCGGCACGCGGGACGGCGGCAGCCACGTACGCGTGGGGACGCACCGAGTTGTTCACGATTCCGTCCGGCGACGGCTTCGATCTGCCGGCCCTCTGGGTGTTGCCGCCGGACTTCGACAAGAAGAAGACGTACCCCGTGATGATCAACGTCTACGGCGGTCCCGACGCCGGCACGGTCCGCAACACCTGGGCATCGACCGCGGCCCACTACTGGGCGCAGCGCGGCGTCATCTGGATGGCCCTCGACCATCGCGGCAGCGGACATCACGGCAAGAAGGGCACGGCATTGATGCACCGCGTCCTCGGCAAGTGGGAGATGCACGACTACGGCAAGGCGGCCGAGTGGCTGCGGACGCAACCCTTCGTCGCGAAGGACCGCATCGCCATCACCGGTGGCAGCTACGGCGGCTACACGACGCTGATGGCGCTGACCAACGCCGCACCGGCCTTCAACCTCGGGCTGTCCAATGCCCCCGTCAGCGACTGGCGTCTCTACGACTCGGTCTACACGGAACGGTACATGGACCGGCCGGCCGAGAATCCCGAAGGTTACAAGGCGGGCGCGGTGCTCACGTGGGCCGATCGGTACGTCGGCGGCCTGCGACTGACGCACGGCACGATCGACGACAACGTCCACATGCAGAACTCGATGCAGGTCGTCGACTGGCTCACGGAGCACGACAAGCCGTTCGAGCTGATGGTGTATCCCGATTCACGTCACGGCGTTCAGGCGAGCCAGCGCAAGCATTCGGCCCGCGGAGCCCACGACTTCTGGGTCCGCACGCTGCTGCACGGCAAGCTGCCGGCGCCACCGGCGACGGCAGCGCCCACCCGTCAGGCTCCGGCCAGTACCACCAACCCGGGAGCGGCGCCCGACGCACGCTGACGCGCTCAGCGGCGCAGCGCGTACTCGAGGAGGCGGGTGCCGGGATCGAAGGCGTGGACCGCATTCAGCCCGAGGCGCGCGACCGCGGCGGTGACCAGGTCGTCGTCCGATGCGATCGTGCAGGCCTCGCCAAGCGCATCACGCCCGGCCGCGCGCAGCGCGTCGAGCGGCACGAGGCCAATCAGTTCGGATCCGATGACGCGATGGCCTTCGCGTGCGGCCTCCTCGGCAACGGCATCGTAGGCCTCGTGCATCGGCGTCGTCTGGATGTCGAGGAGATTCAACGAGACCTGTGCATGCCCGTAGCTGGGCATGCCCCAGCCGACGGCACGCACGGCGGCAAGCCGGCCGGGCAGTCGCACGGTGTGCCCATCGGCGGTCCGTGAGACGGTGCCCGACGTGCGCACCCGGCCGGCGATCCGGCGCGCGACATCGACGTCCGACGTCGAGAGCGACACGTTCCAGGCCACCAGGAAGGAACGGGCGCCGACGATGGCGGCGCCGAACGAGGGATGGGGTCGCGCCGGCCCGAAGTCGGGCGTCCATCCCGGCCGCGCCAGCTTCTCGGTGAGTCCCTCGTATTCACCAGCCCGCACCGCCGGCAGGGCGCGACGCGCCGCGTCGAATGCCGCGGCTTCATAGAGGTAAACGGGA
>DATJTM010000142.1:0-2030 GCA_035503395.1 Luteitalea sp. | reverse complement strand
TCGGCGATCAGCCGCAGTTCGAGCCGGTCGTCCAGCATCGTCGGCAGATCCCTCGCGCCCTGCGTCTGCTGCCAGCTCAGGAACGCGGACTCGGCCTCGTCGCGATGCCATACGTAGTCCTCGATCGCCTCGTCGATCTGGCTGGGGAGCGCGGCGTACCGGGCGGCGTCTTCCGTCCGCGGAATCCGGAGGATCGGCGGCGAGTCCATCACGTTGCCGTCCATGGCAGGCTGCGTGGTGTTCCGGAAGAACGCCGCCATGCTGTAGAAGTCCTTCGCGCTGATCGGGTCGAACTTGTGGTCGTGGCAGCGCGCACATCCCATCGTCAGCCCCAGCCACACCTGCGACGTGGTCTCGACGCGATCGGTGGCGTAGGTCGCCAGGTTCTCCTCGGGGATGGTGCCGCCTTCGTTGGTGCTCATCCCCGCCCGGATGTAGCCGGTGGCAATCAGCTGATCGGTCGTCGGCCTCGGCAACAGGTCACCGGCCACCTGTTCGAGGGTGAACCGGTCGAAGCGCTGGTTGGTGTTGAAGGCGTCGATCACCCAGTCGCGATACGGCCAGATGCTGCGGTAGTTGTCGAAATGGTACCCGTGCGTGTCGGCGTACCGCACCGCGTCGAGCCAATATCGCGCCCGGTGCTCGCCATAGCTCGGACGCGCCAGCAGTCGGTCGACCAGCGTGTCGTAAGCCTGCGGCGACGTGTCGCGAACGAACGCGTCGATCTCGGCGGGCGTCGGCCCCAGCCCCGTCAGGTCGAGCGTGACCCGCCGGATCAGCGTGTGGCGATCGGCCTCCGGGTTGGGCGCCAGGCCCTCGGCTTCGAGGCGCGCCAGCACGAATCGGTCGATCGGGTTCGCCACGAATCCCGCCTGGCGGACAGTCGGCAGCGGTGAGCGCTGGGGCTTGATGAAGGCCCAGTGCGGCTCGTACGTCGCGCCCTCCTTGACCCAGCGCTCGAGCATCGCGATGTCGCGCGGGGCGAGGGTCTTGTGCGCGTCCGGCGGCGGCATCACCGCGTCGGGGTCGCTCGACTTGATGCGCCGCACGAACGCGCTCCGGGCGGGATCGCCCTTGACGATCACCGGCTGGCCGTTCTTGCGCGGGGCGAAGGCGAACTCCGGCAAATCGAGACGAAGCTCCGCTTCCCGCTTGCCCGGATCGGATCCGTGGCAACTCAGGCAGTTGGCGACCAGGATCGGGCGGATGTGCTGATTGAAGGAAATGGTGTCCGGAAGCGTCGACCCGGGCGTCGCGACGGGCGCGGGCGCCGGGGTGGCTCTTCGCCAGGACACGAACGGTGCCGCTGCCATGGCGACCAACGCCACCGGCAACACCGACGCGAGCAGCAGGACCCGCGAGCCTTTCATGGACTGCTGCGAAGGATAGTCGGCCCGGCGACGGAGGCGCAAGAACTCACGGCGCGATCTGCAATTCCCTGCGGGCCCGTCCGAGGGTGGCGACCGCTGGAGCCGTCACCCGGGTCTCGCCGACGTAGAGCCGCCGCAAGCCGGTCAGACGCTGTAGTGCGGGCAACCCGGCGTCGGTCACCGCGGTGCCGTACAGCCCGAGTGTCCGGAGGTGCTGAAGCGGCGCCAGCGCATCCAGCCCGGCGTCACCAACCGTCGTGTCGCGCAGGTCGAGATGCTGCAGGTTCGGCATCTTCGCCAGTGTCTTCAAGCCCGCGTCGGTGACCTTGGTGCGCGACAGGTCGAGCCAGATCAAATCCTTCCCCGCGGCCGACAGCTTCTCCAGCTCGGCATCCCCGAAGCGTGCTCCGGCGATCGCTGCCGAGTACTCGAGGTCGCGCTCGCCTGGCACCAGCGTCCGCAGCGAACCGGGGATTGCCGCCCGCACGGTCGCGAGCGTGGCTTCGTACTCCGCGGCCTGACGACGCTGGATCTCCTCGACGATCTGCAGTTCCTCGGCCGGAAGACTCTTCGAGAACGCGACGCGGACCTCGGCCGGTGCGTTCAAGCTCCGAAGGGTGCCTGCGGCCGGCGCACCGGCCTCGACCCACCACGTGAGGA
>DATJTM010000141.1:0-4399 GCA_035503395.1 Luteitalea sp. | reverse complement strand
GGCCAGCTCCGGCCCCGTGATGTTGAACGCCGCGGGATCCCACGAGATGCTGAGTGACGGCGTGCGATTGGACAGCCCGTTCGGCTCACGCACGGCCGTCTTGACGCCGGGGATCGTGGCCATGCGCTTCGCGACGGTGTCGAGGTAGCCGAGCCACGCCTTCCATTCCGCGGCGTGATCGCGCGTGACCCACGACTCGACGGCCGCCAGCATCCCGAGCGTCTCCTCGCGTCCCACCTTGTTGTCGCGACCCGGCCCATGGTGCGGCGCACTCGCCTGCCACGCCGACGTCAGCAGATCCTTGCGCCCGAGCAGCAGGCCGGCGCACTGCGGACCACGCAGCGCCTTGCCACCGCTGTAGGCGACGACGTCGGCGCCTGCCTGGAGGTGCACGTTCGGCACCGTCAGTCCTTCCGCCGCCGCGTCGATGAGGATCGGCACGCCCTTCGGCCTGGCCACCTTCGCGATGTTCGCCAGCGACATCGGTCCCGTCGTCGTCTCGTCGCCGGCCAGCAGGTAGATCATCGCCGTCCGCGGGCCGAGCGCGCGCTCGAGTTCCTCGATCGAGTCGACGGTGATCATCGTGACGCCGATGTTGCGCACGGCCGCGTCGTAGACGTTGCGCGAATAGCGCGGCACCACGACTTCGGTCTTGTCGAAGCCATGGAGATCCGGGATGCGCACCAGTCGCTCCGGATTGCCACCGGTCACGCAGGCCGCGGTCACGTGCTTGAGGCCGGCGGCGCAGCCGCCCGACACCATGCCCCATTCGGCGCCCGTGAGCTCCGACAGCCGCTGGCCGACGGCGAGCGCGAGCTCGTCGATCTGGACGTAGTAGCGCGACGCGGCGTCCATCGCCGCCCGCACCTCTGGCAGTTCGACCGAGCCGCCGATGATCGTGAAGGTGCCGCGACAGTTGATGACCGGCTCGACGCCGATCGACTGGAAGATCTGCGGGCCGGCCTTCAGTGGCCCGGCCACCGCCGCAGCCGCCGTGCCTGCACCGGCCGCGCCGAACAGCATCGGCATCGTCAGCGCATTCCCCATCCGGAACAGGTCGCGGCGCGTGAGGCCGTCCTGCGACATCTCGAACTCGTCCTCGTACGACATGGGCTCTCCTGGGCTACTTCACGGCAATCAACGATATCTGCTCGAGACCCGGGAACGTGTCGCCGGCAGCGGCGGCACGATCGACCGGCGCCACCTGGGCCACGGTGGTCCGGCTGGGCGGTGTCTTCGGGAAGTACTGGGCATAAATACGATTCATCGCGGCGAAATCATTCATGTCGTCGAGATAGACGTTGGTGGCGACGACATGACCGAGGCCGAACCCCGCCTCTTCGAGGCCATCGAGCAGGTTGCGCATGGTCTGGCGCACCTGTCCCTCGACGGACCCGACCCAGATCCCCTGCAACCGCGGCGGTCCGTCGATCGGGCCCGGCGTGAACGGCCCCTTGGCGGAACAGAAGTACGTGTCGTCGGCGAGCACGCAGGGGCTGGCTGTCGCGCTGGGATGCATGTTCTTCGGACGGTACGCCCGTCGCAACGCCAGGTCGGCGACCGCCACGCCGGTGAACGCAATCGTGTTGCCGGCCGGCAGGCTGGCCACCTGGATCGTCGCGCGGGCCGGTGTGTTGCCGAACTCGAAGTGCCTGGCGTAGATGGCGTTCATCTGCCGCGACGCCCCGGTCGTGAGGTGAGGATTGACGAACACGACGTGACGGAAGTCGAGGCCGGCGGCAGCGAGGACGCGACGCAGGTTGTCGAGTGCCAGCTGTACCTGCGCGTCCGGATCGTCGGGCCGGCGGCCCGTGACCGCATCGGTGCCCAGCGCTTCGGACAGATAGAGCCGAGCACCCGCCAGCACTCCCGGCGACGTCGACGCGCTGGCCGACATGCCCTCCGGCACGATCGGCCGCCGCCGCGTCAGGTCGCGATACGCCACCGTCGTGACTTCGACGGCGATATCGGTCGGTAACCGGTGCACGCCGACCACGGCGCGGGCCGGTGGCGCGGTCGGGAAGAACTCCCGCCAGACGCGATCCATCGCTGCGTGGTTCGCCATGTCGGTCAGGTACACCTGCCCGTACACGACATGCCCCATCGTCAGGCCACCGGCCTCGACCACGGCCTTCACGTTCTGCAGGGTCTGACGCATCTGGGCGTCGAAGTCGGACGGCAGACGCCCTTCCGCGTCACGTCCTCCCTGCCCCGAGACGTACAGGAAGTCGTTGCCGAACACGCCGGGGCTGTAGGGTCCGATCGGCGCCACGGCTGGTGGTGAGACGACACGGATCTGGGCGTCCCCGATGGTCGTGGTCACCGCGAGCATGGCGAGCAGGGCGCCCGCGCGAGCAACTCGTCGTGTGAAGGATTCGGCGCCTGCGGCCATGGGACGCCGGAATGATACGTCAGGCGTCACGGGCGCGACCGGAGCTTGACACAATGTACCAATACACTAGTACAATACGCACGCGACCGCATATTCGTCAGGCCCACCGTCCGGCAGCCCGTCGGCCGGCGACGCCATGGGCGGCCGCACTCACAGGGAGATGACCATGCGCACGCTACTGGCAGGACTGCTGCTGTCGACCCTCACCCTGACCGCCACCGTCGCCCAGTCCGGCGACGACCGGATGGTCGGCACCTGGAAAGCGGCGGCCTCCTGCCGGCACGGCGACGGCGAGACCCTGACCTTGCAGATTACGCGGGACGCGACCGGCGCCCTGAAGGGCGCAACCGACTGGGCGCGCTCGTCGTCGGACGGCAAGCACGGTCCGGTCCTGCCCTTCACGACAATGACGGTGGAGGGCAACGTCATCAAGGCAAGCACCACGGCCGACGGTCGGACGATCCGCCTGAACGCGACGGTCGACGGCGACACCATCAAGGGAGGCTGGCAGATCGACGGCGGCGACGACCCCTGGACGTTCAAGGGACGCAAGCAGGTCCAGTGAGCCGTTGCGGACCACTCGTCCTGCGGCGCGAACCGACTGATCGCTGCCCCTGCACTTCGCGCGGCTGCGCGGATGGCGCACACCGGCCTAACCAAGGCTGGCGCCATCCGCGCTCACCTACCACTTCCCTTATGGGTGGCGGATTGACGGACCGCAGCGCCGCCCTGACTTTCGGCAGTAAGTACTTCCATCTCAATACTTTGTAAACACATATCGTTCAACTGTCGCAGCCTGCGAGCCGATTCGGAGAGGAGTGTTTCGCTGCGCCCTCCTCGCCCTCCGTCGCCCAGTCCTGATCGTCATCGGGCTCGCCCTGATCGCCGCCCCGACGCGGGCGCAGGACGCGCTCCTCGCGCCGGCCCTCTCGCTGGATCGCGCGGCCATGACGTCGGCCAGCGCCCCGACACTCGCTGACGCGCGCGACTGGTTCGGTCAGCGTCCGTGGCGCGAGTGGGCGGCGGCGACGGGGGACTGGAGCGCCATTCGTTCCTGGCTCGATCGACGCGGCTTCGACGTCGCGGTCGGTGAGACCGCGGATGCCACGACCATCGCCGGTGCATCGACCGGCCGCCGCCTGCACATGCGGGGGCTCCTCGACGGCACCATCACGGCCGATGCCACGGCGCTGCGCATCCCCGGCAGTTCCGCGCTGGCGCAGGTCCAGTGGTTGCCGGGACACGATGCCTCCGGTGCGCTCGGTCTCGTGCAGAGCCTGTCCAACATCGACGCCATCGACGTCCCCCTGCTCGGCGAGGCCTGGTACCAGCAGGAGTTCGGCTCGCGGGCCCGCCTGAAGGTGGGCCGGGTCGATGCCAACAGCGACTTCGCGGCAGTCGACGCCGCCGCCGATTTCCTCTCGGCGTCGATGGGCTTCAGCCCGTCGATCGTCGCGTTGCCCAGCTATCCGCTTCCTGCCAGCAGCATCAGCCTGTTCGTGGAGCCGGTCTCCGGTGTCGAGCTCGGAGGCGGCCTCTTCAACGGCACGCCCGGCGACGGCCGCTGGGTCGGCTGGCAATCGCGCTTCACGATCACGCAGGCCCGCGTCGGTTGGACGACCGGTGCGCCTGTCCTTACGGGACACGCCAGCGGCGGCTGGTGGCGACACGACGATCACGACACGGTGGCGAGCGGCACCTTCGTGGCCGCCGAACAGACGTTCTGGGCAGACGAGGACCGCAGCGTTGCGGCCTTCGCCCAGTTCGGCAGCTCGGATCGCGAGAGCGCGATTCACCAGCACGTCGGCGGCGGCGTGGCGACGCGCGGGCTCTTCGCCCGTCGGCGCCAGGACGTCACCGGCCTCGGCGTCACCCTCATCCGGCTGGCCCCGGACGAGGCGACGGCGCCCAACGAACTCGCCGTCGAATGGTTCCATCGGCTCGTCCTCACGCCGTCGATCAGCGTGATCCCGGACGTGCAGTGGATTCAACACCCTGGTGGCGACC
>DATJTM010000140.1:0-6345 GCA_035503395.1 Luteitalea sp. | reverse complement strand
ACGCGCCACGAGCGTGAGCGCGTCCTCGGCCTGTGCCGGTGTCGTGCCCCCCGCCGCTGGCGTCTCCTCGTTGAGCGCCTTGATCGAGCCGAGCATGCCGGGATTGAGGAACTCGAACAGGCTCCACAGCTCGCCGATGTGGTTCTCGACCGGTGTGCCCGTGAGCGCGAGGCGATGCCGTCCCTTGAGGACCTTGGCGGCCCGCGCCGTGTGACTCGCGCGGTTCTTGATCGCCTGCGCCTCGTCGAGGATCAGGTAGTCGAACTCGATGTCGGCCAGGTGCGTGACGTCGCGACGCAACGTGCCGTACGTCGTCAACACCAGGTCGTGACCGGCGACGGCGTCGAGCAGTGACCGTCGATCGGCGCCGGTGAGATCGAGCACGCGCAGATCGGGCGCGAAGCGCGCCGCTTCACGCGTCCAGTTGAAGACCAGCGACCGCGGCACGACGACGAGGGATGGCTGCGCGGCGGCGCCCGCCGCTTCGCGATCCAGCCGTCGTGCCTCCAGTGCGGCCAGCACCATCACCGTCTTGCCGAGGCCCATTTCGTCGGCCAGGCAGCCGCCGAACCCGAACTGGCGGAGGAAAGCGAACCAGCCCAGGGCCTCCCGCTGATACGGGCGCAGCGCACCGGTGAAGCCCGGTGGCGGCGGGACTTCGCGGATGCGCTCGAACTGCGCGAGTTCCTGACGGAGCCGCTGGAACGTCTCGTCGACGTCGACCTGCGGCTGATCCTCGAGCCACGCGTCGAGCAGCGGTCCCTGCGCTCGCGCGAACCGCACGCCGGAGCCGGCGGCGACGCCGAACGCCGCCACGCGACCGACCTTCTGGAGCCAGCTGTCGGGCAGCACACCGAACGTGCCGTCGCCGAGTCGCACCAGCCCGTCGCGATTGCGGACCGCGTCGAGCAAGGCCGGCACGTCGACGCGAATGCCGCCGAAGTCGACGGCACCGCGCAGCTCGAACCAGTCGATGCCCGAGCGGACCTCGAGGTCCATCGCGCCGGGTCGCACGTACGTCTGGCCCTCGGACTCGACGCGCCAGCCCTCGCCGATCAGCCGTCGGGCGACGTCGGGCACCAGCGAGGCCGCGACGTCGAACCGCGTGCCGCCCTGATCCCAGTCCGCGAGACGACGGACGCCGAGGGCTTCGAGCCGCGCGAGTGCCAGATGCTCCGCCTGAAGATCGCGGCGCCACGCCGTCTGCCCACCCTCGCTGAAGAGGATGCGTTGCGGGGCTCGCGCGTCGACCTCGACGCCGCCATACGAGAACGTGACGTCCACGTCGAGGCGATCGGGTGGCGTCGTCGACCATCGGCGCCGCTCCAGTGCGCGCACACCGAACCGCACCATCGACTGCGGCGTCTCCAGCCGCGGCGTCAGCCGCAGGTCGCCCGGGATCTCGACGCGGGTCATGTCGCTGGCGGCCACGGCTTCGGCCAGTGCCGTCGCGCCCGCTGCCGGCACCGTGATGGGCCCCACGCGGCGCAGTTCCTCCAGCCACCGTTCCGCGCCGCCGCTGTCGGCTGGCGACGCGTACGGGAGCGCGCCCCGTGCGCCCGGCCGCCAGATCACGAGCGCTTCGCTGACGAACGCGACGTCGGCGAGCGCCACCGGTTGACCGCCACAGGTGAACGTGCCGTCGACGCGATAGCCACCCTCACCGGGCTCGATGCGCAGCGTGAAGGTCGCCGGCGTCGGGTCGTAGCCGATCGGCAGGTAGGTCGTGTCGGCCTTGCGCGTGGTGGCAGGGACGCTGAGCAGGAAGCGTCCCGTGTCGCAGAGGGCGGCAATCAGCTCGCGTTGCAGCAGCGACGACAGCACGATCGATTGCGGCACCGCATCGCCGTCGCGCTGCCATGGCGCCAGGTCGGTGCGGGCGGCGCCGATCAGGCGCTCAAGGAGGTCGCGGTCGCGCGCGTCGGGCAACGTCGCCAGGTCGTGGCGGTTCATGCGCACCGCCTTCGGCTTGCCCCACTCGCCGGACTTGCGGCGCACCCGCGTCAGCAGCTCCAGCCGCAGCCCCTCGGCCATGCCGATGCGTGCGCCGTCGGTCACGTAGACGATCTCGCCCAGTGGCGATCGCGGCGTCACCGCATCGTCGCCATCTTCGGCGACGTAGGCGAGGAAGGCGCGCCACGGTTCCACGACCGCGGCGGTACGCGGCAGCGTGCGCGTCACGCCGACGGCATTCAGCCAGAGATGATCGGGGACCTCGAGGGTGCGCGCCTCACTGGCCTGCAGGATCGTCGCCCAGATGTGTTTGCACGCGCCGACGTTGTCGGCAAAGTGCGGGCACGTGCACGACGCCACCAGCGCGGTCCCATCGAGCTCCAGGGCCACGTCATAGTGACGCGAGCCATGGACGACGGCGTACATCCGGCGGCGGTCGGCACCGACCGTCGCGACGCGGCCGTTGCGGAAGTAGTGCTCGCCCCGTCCGCGAATCGATGCGCCAACGTAGGGGGCGAGGGCGCTGGCGAGGGTGAGTGACACGGCCAATCAACCATCGTGCGCGATTCGAGCCGCGTGGGCAACGATGTCTTTGCGTCGTGACACACTCGCCGCCCGCGGGCGGCCGGTCGAACGCCTCGAATCAGGGCCAGCGGACGCGCGCCTGCACCGCGAAACGATGCGGGCCGGCGGCGACGCTCACGGCGGGCCGCATGGAATCGGCGCGGTCGCGACTTCGTTCCGACGTCTGACCTTCCCCTGTCTTCGGAGTGCGGGGATTGTCCCGCCACAGAAAATCGACCAGCGCGCCAATCCCCGCGCCGTACACGATCGACCCGTACAGCGCGTCGTGACACTCCTCGCAGTCGTCGTAATAGTCGCCGACCAATCCCAGTCCCATCCCGATGCCCGCGCCCAGCAGCGCGCCGTCCCACCAGGGATCGCGACGAGTCCGCGTTTGTGCGGCCCCCGCAGTTTCAGGTGCAACGGTCGTCGGCGACTGCGCCGCGGCGGCCAGCGCGGCCCCGAACGGTTGAGCGACGTGCGGCACCTCCGCCGCCGCCGCCCGTGGAACGAACAGAAGAGCCAGACACACGCTGATTGCCATTCGATTCATCGCCGGCCTCCGTGAAAGTTCTTCACAGTTCCCATGTGAAGACCGTCCCCGAATCGGCTCATCCGCTGGAAATGCGCGGTCCTGGCGAGACGAATTGACTCCTGAACCTTCGGCACACGTCTTGAAATGTAAGCGGCATGCGACGTGGAGCCGAGCTGCTCATCACTGCTCTGCTTCTCTCGGTCGCCACCGAGTCGACAGCCCAGCTTCGACGTAACAGCGTGGTCCGTGTGGAAGCCACTGCTTACTGCATCGACGGCGAGACCGCCTCCGGTGCCCAGACCCGCAAGGGGATCGTTGCGGCCGATCCGGACGTGATGCCCCTCGGCAGCCGTATTCGTGTCGATGGCCTGGACGATGTCGAAGGGCTCGACCGCGCGTTGAGCCGGACCTACGACGTGGAGGACACGGGACGTCTGATCAAGGGCCGCATCATCGACATCTTCATGCACAGCTGCGACGACGCGAAGGAGTTCGGCCGTCGGACCGCCATGGTGCGCGTGCTCAAGGTCGGCGAGAACGATAGGGTCGATCAGCGGACGAATAACTGATAGTCACGGCCTTCGTCATTCGGCCTTCGCAAACACCGCCAGCACGTGTAGCCGACCGACTGTCGGTCCGTTCCAACGCCAGCACGTTTGGCCGACCGGCTGGTCGAACGGTTGCAGTGCCAGCACGCGTAGCCGACCGACTTGTCGGTCGGTTCCATCCGGCCGGTTACGCCGGCTCGAGCGAGCCCAGCACCGTCGGCCACAACTCCGACACCGTCGGATGAATCGGCACCGCCCACTGCAGGACGTCGTAGTCGACGTCGGCCTGCATCACGTCGATCAGCCCGTGGATCGCCTCGTCGCCGGTGACGCCGTGGATCGACGCGCCGATGATGCGGCGACTTTCCGCATCGACGATCACCTTCATGAAGCCGTGGGTCTCGCCGCGCTCGACGGCGCGGCCGACCTTCGACATCGGGCGTCGGCCGACGAGCAGCCGTCGGCCACTGGCGCGTGCCTCGGTCTCGGTCACGCCGACGCGTCCGAGCGGCGGATCGACGAACAACGCATACGCCGGGATGCGCTGGCGCAGCGAGCGGTCGCCATCGTCCAGGAGATTGGCCGCGACGATCTCGAAGTCGTTGTAGGCGGTGTGCGTGAAGGCGCCGCGTCCGTTGCAGTCGCCGAGCGCCCAGATGCCGGGTGTGCGCGTCTCGAGGCGATCGTTGACGCGGATGTAGCCGCGCGCGTCCGTCTCCACTCCGGCGTGCTCGAGGCCGAGGTCGTCCGTGTTGGGCCGTCGGCCCACCGCCAGCAGGACGTGCGATCCGACGACGTCTGGTGGCCCTTCGCCGCAGGACAATGAGATGGCGACACCATCGACGTGCGGCTGCAGGCCGATGCATTCGGCGCCCGTCCGCACCGTCACACCCTCCGCTTCGAGCATCGACCGCAGTGATTCCGATACGTCGTGATCCTCGCGTGATGCCAGGTGCGCGGCGCGTTCGACGATCGTGACCTCGGCCCCGAAGCGCCGGAACATCTGCGCGAACTCGAGACCGATGTAGCTGCCACCCACGACGAGCAGGTGCGAAGGCACCGTGTCGAGCGCGAGCATCGACGTGTTCGTCAGGTACGGTACGCGGTCGACGCCAGGCAGGTCGGGCACCGCGGCTCGGCCGCCGACATTGATGAAGATGCGCGGCGCCTCGAGACCGTGATCGTCGACGCGAACCGACGTGGGACTGGTGAAGCGCGCGTGTCCGACGTGCACGGTGCAGCCGTCCAGGCCGCGCAGCCCGGATTCGACGCCTTCGCGGGCCCGACGCGCGACCTCGTCGGCGCGGGCCTTCACGCGTGGCATGTCGATCGTCACCGGGCCGCCGATCCCGACGCCATACTCCCCGGCTCGCCGGGCGAGATGCGCGGCATAGGCACTGGCCACCAGTGTCTTGGTCGGCATGCAGCCGGTGTTGACGCAAGTGCCGCCGAACAGGTGCCGCTCGACGAAGGCTACGCGCATGCCGGCCTTGACCAGTCGTCGCGCGAGCGACGGACCCGCTTGTCCCGCACCGATGATGATGGCGTCGTAGGCAGTCATGGCGACGTCGTGTCAGTCAGGGTTGACGTATCGATACAAGAAGCGGATCAGCGCGTACGCCTGCGGCATCGTGTCGGAGGCGAACGCCAGGGTGTCGGGTGCCGTCCGCTGCAGGCCAGGCACGACCTCGGCGACCTGTGGAATGTTCGGTGACCGCAGCTGTACTTCGACGCGGTACGGACCCTTGCGTGCGGGAGTACCACGTGTGGCCCCCGCCACTCCGGCACGGGCCGCTGCTTCGATCTCCTGATACACCGTCGCCAGCGGCCGCAGCTCGACGGCGCGTTGGTTGATCGCCCGCTTGCTCACCACGGTGCGCGCCCCGGTCGCCACTGTCTTCACTTCGGCCACCGCCACATCGTCGCCCGTCACGAGCACGACAGGTACGCCGTACCACCCCGCGACGAGGCTGTTCAGGCCGCCCTCGCCGAGCGACTGCCCGTTGACCCGGACGTCGGCCACGACGCCGCTGCCGGTGTGCGCGAACAGGCCTTGCGGGTTGCCGGCCTTGGCGTGGTAGCCGACGAAGATGACGGCGTCGAAGGTGTCGTCGAGCCCTTCGACCATCCCGTGTCGCTTGAAGCTGTGGCTGATCAGGTGCGCGTCGGGCTCGAGGTCCTCGAGCCGCAGGTTGCGCATGCTGCCGTGCGAGTCGTTGACGACGATGGTGGTGGCGCCGCCAGCCTTGGCGCCGCGGATGGCGGCGTTCGCGTCGCGCGCCATCAGGGTCCGCGACCGCCCGTACTCGGCGCCCGATGCATTCAGCTGGTCGTCGCCCGAGATACCGCTGATCCCCTCCATGTCCACCGAGATGTAGACCTTGCGCCCGGCCTGCGCCGACAGCGCAGTAGCCATGGCGAGGCCTGCGGCACAGATGAGCAACGCGCGCTTCAGCATGCACCGGAGCCTACCCCTGGATCGTCGTGGGCGTCGAGCTTCAGCTCGACGCTCAGTGATCCCCGTCGATAACGCCGAGCTGAGGCTCCGGGGCACACCGCGGGGACAGGCCACTCCCGACTGCCGACCGGCCGACTGCCGTCCTTCGGTTCCCGGTTCCCGAATCGATGGTGGTATGCTGTTCCGTCGCGGTGCGTTCCCTCCCCGCGACTACACCTGATTCGAGGCTCGCCATGCGCGAGCGTAGCGAGTCGAATGGTGAGGTGGCCGAGAGGCTTAAGGCGGCG
>DATJTM010000139.1:0-2278 GCA_035503395.1 Luteitalea sp. | reverse complement strand
ATGCCCGACGACCGGTATCCGAACCTGGAGGCGCTCAGGACCGATCTCCTGCGAATCGCGTCGCGGCTGACGCCGTCGGCGGCCTCGGCACTGGCGCCCGACGAAAGCGATGAGCAGCCGATACCGACGCCGGCGGTCTGGTCACACGTACTCGAGGCGACCGCGGAGTCGGACGCTCCGCATACACCGGGGCCACGTACGCCGGGCGTCGTGCCCCCCGGGCCCGTCACGCCCGCGCCAACCGCGCTGCTGCCTGGGGTCGAGACGCGCCCGTCGCAGACCTGGCGTTTCTGGCCGGTGGCCGTGGCGATCGGCGGCATCACCCTCGGCGGCGCCACCACACTGTGGCTGACGTCGGACCGCGACACCGACCCGCGTCAGGGTTTCGAGCGTCCCAGCCGGCCGCTCAACGAGGAGTCGCGCATGGCAGGACGCGTCGAGTCCAATACCGGCGATCGGCCGCCTCTCGAATCCCCGGCTACGACGTCTTCGGCGCCGAGTGCGATCGAGCCGGCCAACCCTGGGGTCGCGGCGGAAGCGCCCGTCACTGCGGAGCCTCATCCCCGACCGGCGCCACCCACAAGGCCAGCGCCCGTGGAGCCGGCCAAGGCGAGTCCGCCGGCCGCTGCCGCGTCGTCAGCATCGGGCGACCTGCGTCCCGGACGCGACGTGCCCACCTCGCGCGAGCCCGTCGCGCCGACCACCAACGTTCCGGCGTCCTCGCCAGAGGCGCCGTCGTCAACGGTCGCCGCGGAGTCGCGTCCCTTGCCGCCACCGCCAGCAGCGCCGTCCGACGAGGAGCAAGTGCAAACGGTGCTCACGCGCTGGGCGCGCGCGTATACCGAGATGGATGCACGCGGGGTCGACGAGGTCCAGCCCGGGAGCGCCGCCGCGCTGACGAAGGCGTTCTCGAACCTGCGCTCGGTGAGCGTGGCGCTTTCGGGATGCCGGATCTCGGTGCAGGAGAGCCGCGCAACGGCGGCGTGCACCGAGCAGATCCGGACCGAAGGGGTGGTCGCCGGCGGCAGCCTGAACACGTCGCGCGGCCGGCAGTTCGTGCTGCAGAAATTCGACGGGCGCTGGCGCATCACCAGCGCCCGCATCGGCTCGTAGCGCGGGCCGGCTTGGGAATAAGCGACCCGACCTCTCGAACAACGGAGTCAGCCTCGCCCGAGGCACCTGCTCAGAACGTGTAATCGAGGCCGATGGTGGTGGTCACCCGGCTGCGAAGTCCGCCTTCGGTGAGCGGCACGAGGACGTGCGCCGCCAGCAGTGCCCGCGATCCCAGGTTGTACTTGGCGCCGAGTGCCGCCAGGCCGAGCGTGAGGTTGCCGGTCCGCGCCTGGAACTCGCGGAACGACGGCGATTCGAGCGCCGGCGACAGCGGGGGCTGCCCCTGCGGTGTGTAGGTGAACGACCGCTGCCCCATCTCCAGCCGGCCGACGTTGCGCAGCGTGCGGCCCATGAACTCGCCGAGCAGGGTCAGCTTGTCGGTCGCAGCGTATTCGACGCCGCCGTTGAAGTGCAGTTCGTCCGGCGGTGAGTTGGTCGGCAGGAGTGCATCGACCAGGTCCGGATCGTTGCCGATGTAGGTCGACACGTCGGTGCGGCCACTGAAGGTGTAGCCGATGTTCACGTGCTGCGCGAAGCGGTCGCTACCGGTCGACAGGACGAGGCCGAGGCGTCCCTGCGCCGAACCGGTGCCGAGCAGATTCTCCGCGTCGCCGGTCGGGAGGCGCAGATCGAACGTCGCGGCCACGCCCTGGGCGCCGCGCTGGTGCAGGTTGTACTTCGTGCGGAGCACGACGTCGCCGATGCCGCTGGCGCTCCGCCCTTCCGTGAAGGTCTTCTTCGAGACGTCCGAGCCGGTCTGGAAGGTGTGGACGAGCGGCGTGAAGGCAGTGCCGAGGCGCACGATCTCGGCGTTGGCCGTCGCCTCGAGGTCGACGCGGATGATCGGCACGGCCACACCGACGTCAAGTCGATCGGTGACGCCGTAGGTGGCGAAGAAGGCAGCCGTATCGGTCGAGGCCTTCAGGCCGAGCCGGACGGTCACGATGTCGGATTCGAAGCCCGGATTGAGCAGATTGCCGTCGCCGGTCGCCTGCAGGCCGACCTGCGCCGGGCAGCAGTCGTTGTGCGGCAGCAGGAACTGGATGGCGCCGTCGCCCAGATCCTCGCCCTCGAAGCTGTCGAACGAGGTGTGCTGGTAGCTGAAACCGGTCGACAGACGTCCCTTGCCGACCGTCAGGGACCGTTCACCGAACGACGGACCGAA
>DATJTM010000138.1:0-8616 GCA_035503395.1 Luteitalea sp. | reverse complement strand
CGCCGTGGCAGCATTTCCAGCAGGCCCGCGTGCGGGCGGTCGAGACCGGTCGCTTCCTCGTGCGGGCGGCCAACACCGGTGTCAGCGCGATCATCGACCCGCACGGCCGCGTCATCGTCCAGTCGCCGCTGTTCGAAACGGGCACCTGGAAGGGCGAGGTACGCTGGCTGGACGGCCGTACCGTCTACAGCCGCATCGGCGACAGCGTGGCGTGGGCAAGTATGCTGGTCACGCTGGCCCTTCTGCTGTGGCCGTTCGCCGAACGGCTCAGGAAAGCGGGCGCGTGACCCCGTCATGCTGGCGAGCTGTGCGAAGGAGTGATTGTGGCGTTCGTGAAAGAGGAAGCCTACAAGCGGTTGGAGGACCTGCAGCTGCGCGCTGCCGAGCTCGGGAGGTATCTTTGACGCCGCTCGCCCGGAGCAGGAACTCGCACGCATAGAAGCGCAGGCCAGCGCGCCCGACTTCTGGAACAACCAGACCGAAGCGCAGAAGGTGCTGCAGCGTCGTCGTCGACTCGACGAGGACGTGACGCTGCTCAAGTCCCTGCGTGAGCGGAGCGACGACCTCGCCGTGCTCCGTGAGTGGCTCGACGCCGGCGAAGACGTCGGCGGCGATCTCGAGAAAGGACTCGACGCGCTGCAGGGCGAGGTCGAAGCCGGCGAGATCAAGAAGATGCTCGGCGGCGAGCACGACACCAAGAACGCCATCATCACGGTGCATCCCGGCGCTGGCGGCACCGAGTCGCAGGACTGGGCCGAGATGATCCTGCGCATGTACCTGCGCTGGGCCGAGCGTCGCGGCTTCAAGCGCGAAGTGCTCGACTACCAGCCGGGCGACGAAGCCGGTGTGAAGAGCGCCACGCTGACCGTGAGCGGAGAGTTCGCATACGGACTGCTGTCGGCCGAGGCCGGCGTGCATCGCCTCGTGCGCATCTCGCCGTTCGATCAGGCAGCGCGGCGCCACACGTCGTTCGCCTCGCTCTACGTCTGGCCGGAACTGCCCGACGATGTGGACATCGTGATCGACGACAAGGACCTGCGCATCGACACGTATCGGTCGAGTGGCGCCGGTGGTCAGCACGTCAACGTGACGGATTCGGCCGTGCGCATCACGCACCTGCCGACCGGCATCGTCGTGTCGTGCCAGAACGAACGGTCGCAGCACAAGAACAAGGACGTGGCGATGAAGGTGCTGCGCTCACGTCTGTACGACATGAAGTTGAAGGAGCAGCAGGCCGAGCTCGATCGGATCGGCGGCGAGAAGCAGGCGATTGCCTTCGGCAGCCAGATCCGCAGCTACGTCCTGCATCCGTACCAGATGGCCAAGGACCATCGTACGAAGTATCAGGAAGGCGACGTCAACAACGTGCTCGATGGCGACATCGACGCGTTCATCAAGACGTACCTGATGGCGAAGGCAACGGGCACGCTCGGCGCGGCGACGGCCGACGAAGACTAGGGCGCCCTGAGGCGGCCGGCCTAGCGAATCTCTGCTCCTGGTTCGGTGCCGGCGATGAACGCTTCGCGCTGACCGTTGTCGTTGGTGGCGAAGACGATGTTGCCCGGGGCCGGGAACTCGGGGACGTTGCCGCCCGCCTTGCGCTGACGGTCGACCCAGTGCTTCATCACGTCGATCCAGATCGGCAGCGCGGCCACCGCGCCGCTCTGCCCCTGGCCGATCGGCCGCTTGGTGTCGAACCCCACCCACACGCCAATCGTGATCTCGGGATCGAAGCCGATGAACCACGCGTCGGTGAAGTCGTCGGTGGTGCCGGTCTTGCCGCCGAGGGGCCACTCGAGCGCGTTGGCGCGCGCCGCGGTGCCGCGCTGCACGACTCCGCGCAGCAGGTTGGTCATCACGAACGCGGTATCCGCACGAATGGCCTCGGTCGGCGTCGGCCGGTTCTCCTCGAGCGCGTTGCCCTCGCGATCGGTGACGCGGAGGATCTCGTACGGCGTCATCCGCACGCCCTGATTCGGGAACAGTGAAAAGGCGTTGGTGATCTCGAGCAGCGACGCCTCGCCGGCGCCGAGGGCGCTCGAGAGGTACGGCGGGATGGTCGATTCGATCCCGAGCTTCTTCGCGTACTGAATCACCTGGCGCGGCCCGAGCGCGTTCATCAGGCGCACGGTGGGCACGTTGCGCGACTGCTCGAGCGCGCGCCGCAAAGAGATTGGTCCCTCGAACTGGCGGTCGTAGTTCAGCGGCGCATAGTTGGGCGATCCTGCACCGCCCGGGAACGACACGGGCGCATCGAGCAGCGTACTCGCCGGCGTGTAACCGCGGTCGACGGCCGCCGTGTACACGACCAGCTTGAACGTCGAGCCGAGTTGCCGCTTCGCCTGCACCGCGCGATTGAACTTGCTGCGGTCGAAATCGAAGCCTCCAACCATCGCCAGCACGCGGCCGGTGCGGTTGTCGAGCGCCACCACTCCACCCTGCAGTTCCGGCTCCTGATCCAGACGACCGGTCGCACTGTGGCCGTCGAGCTGTTCCAGCAGCACCTGGACGAGCGCGCCACGCGCGACCAGCGTCGTCGCGTTCGCCTTGCCCGTCCATTCGTAGCCGGCCCTTGGGATGCGGACATCGAGCCGGCCGGCGCGGGCCTGGATCTCGGTGGCCGTGGTGCCGGTGACGACGGCCGGCACGACGTCGCCTATAGCCATCGGCCCCTGCCAGCGCGGATGGCGGTAGGCGTCGAGGTCGGCCCCGGCGGCGAGGAGGTTGGTCGGCGCGCGGAAGCCGCGCCGCTGGTCGAGGCGGCGCAGCCCGGCCTGCAGCGCGCGCGTCGCGGCCTGCTGCAACGGCAGGTCGAGGCTGGTCTGCACCGACAGTCCGTTCTCATACAGCTGCTTGGCGCCGAAGCGCGCCTCGAGCTGCTGCCGGACGTCCTCGACGAAGTACGGTGCCGGGGAGTACGGCTGCGTCGGCAACCCGGCGGTCTTGATCGGCGCGGCCTTCGCGGCGGCGAACTGCGCCGGCGTGATGAACCCTTCATCATTCATCCGCTGCAGCGCGTAGTTGCGTCGACGGGTCGCGGCTTCCGGATTGATGTACGGGCTCTGACGGACGTTGCCCTGGATGATGCCGGCAATCATCGCGGCTTCCTCGAGCTTGAGGTCCTTGGCCGACTTGCCGAAGTACAGGCGCGACGCCGCTTCGACCCCGTAGGCACCATGGCCGAAGTAGGTGGCGTTGCAGAACAGGGTGAGGATCTCGCGCTTGGTGTAGCGCTTCTCGAGCTGCACCGAGATGATCGCTTCCTTGATCTTGCGTTCCCATCCGGCGACGCCACTGCGGGCGTACACCCCGGCCCGCATGTAGTCGGACTGGAGGAACAACATGCGCGCGACCTGCTGCGTGATGGTGCTGGCCCCGGCGCGCTGCTGATGCACGACGTCCTTCACTGCCGTGATGACGATGCGCGGCAGGCTCAGGCCGACGTGCTCTTCGAAGTCCTTGTCCTCGGCCGCGATGATCGCCTGGCGCAGCAGAGGAGAGATGCCGTCGTAGCCGACGACGAGCCGGCGTTCCTTGGCGAATTCGCCGATGACCTCGCCGTCGCGGGCGTAGAGGCGGGTGATCGTGCTGGGGGCGTAGTCGTCGAGCGCCGAGATGGCCGGCAGGTCACCGGCAAAGGCGAACAGCACGCCGCTCACCGCGCCGAGGACGATCGTCAGCAGGAACAGCAGGAAGACGGTCGCCTGGCGCGCGACCCGCACGACATACGTAGCCACACCACGATCATCGTTCAAGTCAGAAGGCAAAAGTCAAAAGTCAGAAGTCGAGGCGGGAACCCGCGCCGACTTCTGACTTGACCTTCACTTCTGACTTCGACCTTCAGACTTCTGACTTTGGCGTTACTGAGGCCGAGGCACCGCCCGACGGCCGGTCGATTCACCGGTGGCGCGGGTGGTGTTGCCGCCTGAGCGGGTCGGGGCGGCCGGGGCCGACTTGTCCGACGAGGACGAGTCGGCGGCTGGCGGTGGCGGTGGCGTCTCGCGCGGAGCGGTCGCGGGCGCGCGGCCGGGATTGCGCGGACGGGCGGCCGGCGCTTCGGGCGCTGCCTCTCCCTCGTCCTGCTGCGGTGCCCGCTGCGGGCTGCGTGGCGCGACGGCGCGCTGAGCGCGCTCGTACGGGTCTTCCGGTGCCGGCGACGGGCCACCGTAGCCAGGCGCGGCGGGCCCGACGCGGGTCGGTCCGCCACGGCGCATCTCGCGCGACGTGTCGCCGCCGCCGCCGCCCCGCGGTCCGCCGTAGTAGCCGCCAGGTCCGTAGATGCCGCCCGAGCCGGGGCCGTAGCCGTACACGCCGCCACGCGGCATGCCGTAGCGGGCGGGCGGGCCCTGCCGTTGGGTCACGAATGCCGACAGGTTGTCGAGCGTGCGCGGGTCGACCGAATACGCACCGAGCCGGTCACGACGGCCGAATCGGTCCGACGGAATGACGGTCCAGGCGCGGCCGGGATCGAGCGTCCCGCCCTGGTAGACGCCACCGCGCCGGCGCGAGAAGTCGTCCCACGCCCAGATCGGCTGATTCGAGCGGCCGAGCGGCGACCAGCCGATGTAGCCCGGCCCGACGCTCCAGCTCACATGCGACGGCGCCCACTGGCGACCCGGCATCCAGTACCAGCGGCCGCGCGGGTTCACGCCCCAGCGGCCGAAGTGATGCGTCGGCCAGCCCCACGGGTCGCGGGCGACCCACAGCCACTGGCTCTGCGCACCGTAGGACTGCCAGTACCCGTCGGAGTACGGACGCCAATCGGCGCCGACCGTCGGATACCAGACCGCACCGGCCTGCGGATCGGTCTCCCACGTGCCGTTGCGATTGAAGACGTCGGAGTAGGCTTCGAATCGCGGATCGGCGAACGTCTCGAGGGGCGTGCCTGCGGCCGGCGCTTCGGGTGCGGCGGTGGCCCACTGATAGAAGCTGTCGTACCCGGCCGCGTTGTAGCGGCGCGGCGCCTCGGGCGCGATGCCGTCGCGCAGGGCGACCTGCTGGCCCGCCTCGACACGGCGTTCTCCCATGCCGTTCTGGATGTCGGCGCGGCCGTGCACGACGGCCACGGTCGTCACGTCGCCGTCGATCGACAGGCGGAACTCGCCGGCCGTCGGCAACAGGACCGAGGCTGCCGGCGTGTCGACGCGCAGCGTGCCCACCACGCCGGCGGGTCGAACCACGACCGCCCGTCCCACCGTCAACGCCAGCAGTTCGGGCGCCAGCGCTTCGAGTCGGGCGCCGCGCTCGATGCCGACCCGCGAGCCGTCGCCCCACTGCACCTGGACGAAGGCCTCGCCGGCGTCCAGGCGATCGCCGAACAGGACGGGGTCGCCGATGGCGAGGGCCTCGGGTTGCCCGTCGCGCAGCACCTGCGCGCCCTGGCCTTCGAGGCGCAGCACGTGCGGCGGGGGAGGCTCCATGGGTTCGGGGGGAGCGGGTTGCGCTCCGACCCACGTGGGCAGGAGCAGGGGTGCCGCCATCAGCACCAGACGCGACACACGCAAAGCGTTCATGCCAATCCTTCCAGTTCGATCGCGCGTCGGGTGGGGGCAGCCCGTCGCACCAGGCGCCCGGCTCGACCGGGCCACATGAGGCGTTTCGACATTCTGACTCGCCATCATGAGCAACGGACGGAACACGCCGCGACGAACGGACGCACGGACGGGAACCGCGAACCGGGAACCGGATACGGGATACGGAGACCGGGTACGGGGTACAGGGTACAGGGAGGGCAGTGCGGTCTCGCGAACCGCCACGCGTAGCCGTCCGACGTCCACCTTCGCCAAGAAGGCTAGGGCGGACAAGTCATCGGACGGTTGCATCCGACCCCGGCAGGGAACTCTCGCCGTCAGCTTGCGACCTTCACGCCCGCTGCGCCGCGACTGCCGACTCGCCGACTGCCGACCCGCCGACTGCCGACCCGCCGACTGCCGACTGCCGGCGATATAACGCATCTCTTGACAGTTGTGGACGCAGGTTTTATGATGCCGATGTTATGAGGGCTGACCAAGGGACCCACCCGGGGACTGGCCCAATTGCTTGCGCAGAGGGGCTGACGTCATGAGCAAAGTCATTGGAATCGACCTCGGGACGACCAACTCGGTCGTCGCGGTCATGGAAGGTGGAGAACCCACCGTCATCACGAATCCCGAAGGCAGCCGGCTGACGCCGTCCGTGGTGGCCTTCACCAAGTCCGGCGAGCGGCTCGTAGGCCAGGTCGCCAAGCGGCAGGCCGCGACCAACGCCGAGAACACTGTCTACTCAATCAAGCGGTTCATGGGCCGTCGCTTCGACGAAGTCAGCGACGAAATGAAGCTGGTGCCCTACCACGTGGTGCCGGAAGGCAACGACGTGCGCGTGGAGGCGGGCGGCCAGAAGTGGGCGCCGCCGCAGGTCTCCGCGATGGTGCTTCAGAAGTTGAAGCAGGCGGCCGAGGAGTACCTCGGGCAATCGGTGACGCAAGCCGTGATCACCGTGCCGGCGTACTTCAACGACGCGCAGCGTCAGGCCACCATCGAAGCCGGCCGCATCGCCGGTCTCGAGGTCAAGCGCATCGTCAACGAGCCGACCGCGGCGGCACTCGCATACGGGCTCGACAAGAAGGGCGATCAGACCATCGCCGTGTTCGACTTCGGCGGCGGCACCTTCGACATCTCGATTCTCGAAGTGGGTGAGGGCGTCGTCGAGGTGAAGTCGACCAACGGCGACACGCACCTCGGGGGCGACAACCTCGACCTGCGCGTGATCGAGTGGATCATCGCCGAGTTCAAGAAGCAGGAAGGCATCGACCTGTCGAAGGACCGCATGGCGCTCCAGCGCCTGCGTGAAGCGGCGGAGAAGGCCAAGATCGAGCTGTCGACGACGATGCAGACCGACATCAGCCTGCCGTTCATCACGGCGGACGCGTCGGGCGCCAAGCATCTGTCGCTGCAGCTGACGCGCGCCAAGTTCGAGTCGCTGGTCGAAGACCTGCTCCAGCGCGCGCTCGGGCCGACCAAGCAGGCGATCAAGGATGCCAATCTGCAGGCCTCCGACATCCACGAAGTGGTGCTGGTCGGCGGCTCGACGCGCGTGCCGCGCGTGCAGCAGCTCGTGAAGGAGCTGTTCGGCAAGGAGCCGAACAAGAGCGTCAATCCCGACGAGGTCGTGGCCATCGGCGCGGCCGTGCAGGCGGGCGTGCTCACCGGCGAGGTCAAGGACCTCCTGCTGCTCGACGTGACGCCGCTGTCGCTCGGCATCGAGACGCTGGGCGGCATCATGACCCGGCTGATCGACCGCAACACGACCATCCCGACGCGCAAGAGCGAGGTGTTCTCGACCGCGTCCGACAGCCAGCCGAGCGTCGAAGTGCACGTGCTCCAGGGCGAACGCCAGATGGGGCGCGACAACAAGAGCCTCGGCAAGTTCCATCTCGATGGCATCCCGCCGGCGCCGCGTGGCGTCCCGCAGATCGAAGTGACGTTCGACATCGACGCCAATGGCGTGGTCAACGTCTCGGCGAAGGACCGGGCCACCGGCAAGGAGCAGAAGATCACGATCACCGGCTCCAGCGGCCTCAGCAAGGACGAGGTCGACAAGATGATGAAGGACGCCGAACTGCACGCCGAGGAAGACCGCAAGCGGCGTGAGTCGATCGAGACGCGCAATCGTGCCGAGCAGGCCGCCTACCAGGCAGAGCGCATGCTCACCGATGCCGGCGACAAGCTCACCGACGCCGAGAAGCAGCCGGTCACCGAAGCGGTGGCTGACGTGCGCAAGGCTCTCGAAGGCGACGATGCGGCGGCAATCGAGGCGGCCCTCGAACGGCTGACGGCCGCGCAGGGCAAGGCGGCCGAATCGCTGTACAAGCAGGCAGCGGCCAGCGCGCCGGGTGAAGGCCCGGGTGGTCCCGGCAGCAGCGCTGGCGGCCACGCGACCGACGGCGATGTCATCGACGCCGAGGTCGTGGACGAGAAGTAAGTCGTTACTGACCTGACCGGAGAACAGGGGTGACCTTGTACGACAGGCTGGGACTGGCTCGGGACGCCTCGGAGGCGCAGGTGCGGCGGGCATACCGCCGCCTTGCCCGCCGTTGGCATCCCGACCTCAATCCCGGTAACGCCGAGGCCGCGGCGCACTACGCCGCGATCACGGACGCGTACGAGACCCTGGTCGACCCGGCCCGCCGTCGGGCCTACGATGCCTCCGGCGTCGTCACGGCCACACCGGCGGACACACCGGCGGCGTTTGCCGGCTTCGATTTTTCCCTGTCGGTGCAGGGCGCCCAGGCGTCCACCTTCGGGGATCTCTTCGTCGACGTGTTCCGGCAGGCGGCCGGCGGCGCTGCGAGCGCCGTCCGCGGCTCCGACCTGCACGTCGACATCACGCTGACGCTCGCCGAAGTCCTGCACGGCACCACGCGCAGCCTCGAACTCCAGCAGCGTGTGCCATGTCGCTCGTGTCGCGGGGCGGGGCTCCTCGACGCGCCAGCCATGGCGTGCCGGACCTGTCACGGGAGCGGACAGCAGCGACTCGGACGCGGCCACATGGTGTTCGTGCGTCAGTGCGAGAGCTGCCAGGGGAGTGGCGTGGTGCGACATCGCTCGTGCCCGGGCTGCCTCGGGCACGGACAGCAGG
>DATJTM010000137.1:0-5990 GCA_035503395.1 Luteitalea sp. | reverse complement strand
GAGATCCACGCCGCCAACGGTTACCTGATCGACCAGTTCCTGCGCGATGGGTCGAACCAGCGCGACGACGTGTACGGTGGCTCGGTCGAGAATCGCGCCCGCTTCCTGCTGGAGATCGTCGATGCGACGGCGGCCGCGATCGGCGCGCATCGGGTGGGCGTCCGCATCTCGCCGACCAATCCGTTCAACAGCATGTCCGACAGCGACCCGGCGGCGTTGACCCGTTACGTCGCCGAGCAGCTCGAGGCGCGTCAGGTGATGTACCTGCACGTCCTCGAGACGCCGACCGGCGACCCGGCCGCGGTGCGGCCGTACACGGCGATCGCGCGCCAGGCGTTCAGTGGTGTGCTGGTGACCAACGCCAGCTTCAATGCCGATGCCGCGGAAGCGGTACTCGCGCGCGGCGACGCCGACCTCGTGGCGTTCGGCGTCCCGTTCCTCACGACGCCCGATTTCGTCGAACGGACCCGCGAGGGTATGCCGGTCAACGCGGGCGATCGCGCAACGTTCTACGGCGGCGACGATCGGGGCTACGTCGATTACCCCTATCGCGACGGTTCGGTCCGCCTGTCGCTCGACGAGGTGCTCGGCGAAACGACCGCGGCCTGAACACGTCTTCACTCATCGATCGCGCGGCTAGTCGCCGCGCGTCGATCCCATGGGCACCCTGGGAAGGCGCCCCTACCTGCCAGATCCAGAACGTCGACTACGCCGCACGACCGACGTGGCGCCCAGCTCGAAGGCCTGCTCGACGGTGGCGAACATCGTGGATCTGGAGCCCACAGCAGATTCACCACACCCGCACGTACGATGTCCTCGAACGATCCCCTCTTGCAGCCGATTTCCTGAATCCCGGGGGTAGGGGCACGTCCCCGACGTGCCCATCAAACGGCGACGGCCGGTCAGGCCGTCGACCGCGTCGACCGCCCCGATTACCGACTCCCGACTCGCCAACTGCCGACTGCCGACTGCCGACCTGTGCTCAGAGCAACGGTGAAAACAACCGCATCACCGAATCACCGAGGCGCTTGTACGCGGGTAACCGCATGTACGCCTCGGCGGTGAACGGCTCGCTGTGGCGGATGTCGGCGAGGAACGCCGACTCGAGACGTTTGGTGGTCTCGCGGTCGTAGATCACCAGGTTGGTTTCGTAGTTGATGGTGAAACTGCGGATGTCCATGTTGGCCGACCCGATCGAGCAGACGACCGAGTCCACCGCGATAGTCTTCGGGTGGAAGTACGCGCCCTGATACAGCAGCACCCGCACGCCGGCCCGCGCGAGGTCGCGGGCATAGGTCATGCCGGCGCGATAGGCCAGCGGTCCCTCGCCACCCCGTGGCGCAATCATCACCCACACGCGCACGCCCGACATCGCGGCCGCGCACAACACCTGCAGCACGCTCTCGTCGAGCACACAGAACGGCGACTGGATGTACACGTGGTCGCGCGCCATCGCGATCATCGCGATGTACTGCTGCCTGATCACCGCCCACTGTGAGTCCGGTCCCGAGTTGACGACCTGCACCGGCACACTGCCGGGGCTGCGTCCGCGCAGGTAGAGTTCGCTGTCGGCGAGCAGCTCGCCCGTCGTGTTGAACCACTGCACGGCGAACGTCCAGTTCAACATCGCGACGGCATCGCCCTCGACCCGGGCATGCGTGTCACGCCAGCCGGTGAAGCCGGCCGGTCCGGTCAGGTGCTTGTCGGTGAGATTGAGGCCACCGGTGTAGCCGATCTCGCTGTCGATGATCACCAGCTTGCGGTGGTTGCGATAGCTGACCGTGTGCAGGCGCCAGATTGGCGAGTAGGGATGGACGCGCACGCCGGCTTTGCGCAGGTCGCGGATGTAGCCGCGCGTCAGCATGGAGAAGCTGCCGACTGGATCGTAGAGGGCCCGAACAGTGACGCCCGCGGCAACCCGCTCCTGGAGGATTTCGAGCACGTCCCGCGTGAGCGCATCGTCGGCCCACTCGTAGTACTCCATGTGGATGAGACGGCGGGCCCGGCGCAGATCGTCGAGGAGTCTGGGATACTTCTCGCTGGCGTTCTGCAGCACCTCGACCGCATTGCCCATCGTCAACGGCGCTTCGGTCGACGTCCAGAGCAGCAGTGGCAGGCGTCGATAGATGTCGACGGCGCTGTCGGACAGGGCGGTCTGCGCTTCCTCCTGCGCGTCCCGCACGGCCGACAGTTCCTTCAGCAGCCCGCTGCGGCCCATCTGCCGGCGCAACGCATGCCGGTAGCTGAAGGCGCGCGATCCCCGGCCGAACAGGAGATACACGACGGGCCCGACGCCCGGCGCGAGGACCATGAGGAACAGCCAGGCGAAGGTCGACTGCGGCGATCGGTTCTCCAGCACCAGGAACACGGTGGCTGCGCCCAGGTACAACAGGTACAGCGTCCAGGACAGTTCCGGCGGCATGGCTGCCCTGCAGCGTGTCGCAACTGCGCGCGGCGCGCAAGCGCACGCGATTGGTGCGCTCTGGCTCACATGTCTGACGGTGCTGCTCGCCTGGCTGGCGTTCGCACGGCCGACGCCTGTGGTGGCGCAGGACAACCCGCCGGTCGCCTGGGCCTGGAGCGGCGCCGTCACTCACGACTCGGCGCGCATCGTCACGCGCGTGGCCACCGGTGTGAAACAGGTGCGTGTGGTGGTGACGCCCGACCGAGCCAACGCCGAATCGACGACCTATCCCGCCAGCGGCTGGGCGACGCCGAGCGAGCACTCGGTCTCGACGTTCACGCTGAAGGGGCTCGAGTCGTCGACGCGCTATCGCTACCGCGTCGAGACGCCCGGCGGCGCACGTCTCGACGGCCGCTTCCGCACCTACAACGACGGGCCGCTGTCATTCAGGCTCGCCTTCGCCTCGTGCGCGAGCACCGCCTCGAACCACCGGATCTTCGACACCATCCGCGAGACCACGCCCGATCTGTTCGTCCACATGGGGGATCTCCACTACCTCAACATCTCCCGCAACGACAGCAACGCCTTCCGCCGCGCCTACGACCGCGTGCTCGACTCGCCCCGGCAGTCGGCGCTCTACCGCGCGACACCGATCGCCTACATGTTCGACGACCACGACTTCGGCAGCAACAACGCCGACAGCACCTGGGCAAGCCGGGCGGCGGCCGAGGCGGTCTACAAGGAAAACGTGCCGCACTACCCGCTCGCGCCGGGAGCCGAGACGCTGCAGCAGGCCTTCGACATCGGCCGCGTCCGCGTCATCGTCACCGATACCCGGTCGGCCCGCACGCCGCCGACGATCGCGCGCGAGGAGCGCACGATGCTGGGGTCGGCGCAGCTGAAGTGGCTCGAGAACGAACTGGAGAAGGCGCGCGAGGCGCCGCTGGTGATCTGGGTCAACACCGTGCCGTGGATCACCAAGAGCAACGAGTCGACCGTCGAGGGCTGGGCGCCGTACGCGCTGGAGCGGACGCGCCTCGCCGACCACATCGCGAAGCTCGGACTCAACGCGAAGCTCGTGATGCTGAGCGGCGACGGCCACATGGCGTCGCTCGACGATGGGTCCAACAGCGCCTACATGTCGTCGGCGGCACCCGATGCGCGCGGCTTCGTCGTCGTCCACGCCGCCCCGCTGGACCGCTGGCCGCGGACCAAGGGCGGGCCGTACAGCCACGGTGTGTCGCGTCGCAATCACCAGTTCGGGCTCATCGACGTGGCCGATACGGGGTCGGCGCTGGACGTCACCATCAGCACCCGCGACGCGCTCGGTGGCGTGCTCGGCCGGATGGAGCTGAAACTGCGCTGCGAACGCAACGCGTGCGCACCAGCGGGCGCCAAACCGGCCCAGACCAACGGTCGTTGACCGTCAGTCAGGCACGACGCGTGCATGAGCTCGCGTCGTGGCCGACCAGTCCCACGCCCCGACCCCACCAGCGCCACGCCGGCGCCGACGACGATGGCCCTGGCTGACGGCGTTCGGCATCGCCGCCTTCTTCTGGCTGGTGCAGGACCCCCACACGCTGGAGGTCCGCAGTCCGGTGGCGGCCACCGACGGCGACTTTCCCGACTACGTCGCCTCGTTGCTCGGGGCCCCGGTCACCACCGGTGACACCTTCCAGGTCCTGCAGGATGGCGACGAGATCTTCGGCGCCATGCTCGGGGCCATCGCGAAGGCGCAGCGGCGAATCAGTTTCGAGAGCTTCATCTACTCCGATGGCGAGATGAGCCGTCGGTTCACCGACGCGTTCGCCGCCGCCGCTCGTCGGGGCGTCGAGGTCCGCATCGTCCTCGACGGCTATGGGTCGAGTGACCTGCCGTCGGAGTCCGTCGAGCAGTTGGAGGCTGCCGGCGTGAAACTGGTGTGGTTCAACCAGCTGCGTGCCTGGTCGCTGGATCGCGTCAACTACCGGACGCACCGCAAGGTGTTGGTGGTCGATGGCACGACGGCCTTCACCGGCGGTGTCGGCGTGGCCGACCACTGGATGGGCCGCGCGCAGGACCCTGATCACTGGCGCGACACGCAGGTGCAGGTGCGTGGACCCGCGGTGCGCGCCCTCGAAGCCTCGTTCTACGAGAACTGGATCGAGTCCGGAGGCACCGAGGCACCGCGCCTCGATCCCGAGCCGGCCGAGCGGCCGGCCGCAACACCTGGCACGCGTACGCTCGTCGCCTGGAGCAATTTCTCGGGTGGCGCCAGCAACGTCAAGCTGCTGTACCTGCTGTCAATCGCGGCGGCGCGCAAGTCAGTGGATATCCAGTCGCCGTACGTCGTGCTCGATGCCTCCATGCGCTGGTCGATCGAACAGGCTCGGGCCCGCGGTGTGCGCGTGCGCATCCTGACCGACGGCGATCACACCGACGCCGGTCCGGTGAAGGCAGCGAGCCGGGCCGGCTACGACCGATTGCTCCAACGACAGGTCGGCATCGCCGAGTATTCGCCGACGATGATGCACGTCAAGGCGATGGTGGTCGACGAGGTATGGTCACTGGTCGGCACCGCGAACTTCGACAACCGATCCCTCGAGCTGAACGACGAACTCGTCGTCGGGGTCTACGACCCGGCGCTGGCTGCCACGCTGACGGCGGCGTTCCGCAGCGATCTCACACAGAGCGTCGTGCTGGACCTGGATGGCTGGCGTTCGCGCTCCCTCTGGCGGCGCGGGCACGAACGCTTCTGGAGCCTGTTCGGCGAGTTGTTCTGAAACACGACACGCGTTCGATCCACCTTACGCGGTGCACATCCGGCCAGTGCCCGAGAGTTGGTCCGAGCGCTCATCCGACTGCGGCTGAGGCTGCTAGAGCCCACAGATCGGGCGAAACGGGTGTCTCGGGCGGTTGGTCAGCAGTTTGCACTCCTCACGTCCATCACCGGAGTCGGGCGCGCGTGCAGGAGCACGACGCGACGGGACTCATCGATTCGGCTCCGCATGGTGCGGGCCATGGGAGGACGTCATGATGAACAAGACCTTGTTTGGCGCCGGCCTCGTGCTGTCGGCTGCGTTGTTGGCCGGCTGCCAGAACACGCGTGAAGGCGTCGAAAAGGACGCCGAGAACGCTGCGGAAGCGAGCAAGCAGGCGGCCGAGAAGAGCGCCGCAGAAGCGCGCGAGGCCGGCCGCGAGGTGTCGCAGGCCGCCGAGAACGCCGCCGAGGCGACGCGCGAGGCGGGTCGGGAAGTGGCCCAGGAGACGCGTGAGGCCGGCCGCGAAGTCGCCCAGGAGGCCCGTGAAGGTGCGGCCGCGACGCGTGATGCCGCGCGTACTGCCGGCCAGGCTGCACGCGAGACCGCGGGCGCCGCGGCCAACGCCGGCGACGCCGCGCAGCAGACGGCTCAAATCAAGAGCGCGCTGATTGCCGACTCGTCGATCGATGCGTCGAGCATCGACGTGGACACGGACGGCCCGACCAAGACCGTGACTCTCAAGGGGCGCGTGCGGACGGCCGCCGAGAAGTCGAAGGCCGCCAGCATCGCCACGGCCAAGGCCCCGGGCTATCGCATCACCAACAACCTCGAAGTCGCGCACTAGG
>DATJTM010000136.1:0-4755 GCA_035503395.1 Luteitalea sp. | reverse complement strand
TACCACGATCGGCAAGGCCGCTCATAGCCGGGCGAGGCACCGCCACGGCCGCGTGATTCAGGGCGGCCGACCCGATACGGGAACGGCGTACGGCGGAATGTCGAAACCGGCACGACGAGCCCGCGGCGCACTCGGCAATCCGCATTGCCGCATGGCGAGCGCTGCGTCGGCTGAGCAGGGGCTCAGGCGAACGCGGCCACCGAGACAGGTCGAACGATCAGGTCGTATCCGGCCGCGTCCACCACCTCGGCGTCGACGAATGTGCCGGGCGGGAAGTCGGTGGGGTCGCAGTCGGTGAAGAAGACGACCGGATCCACCTCGGGCGCCTGACCCGGCAGCCGACCCTGCAGGACGAGCTCGTGCTCCCTGGACGGACCATCGACGACGACCCGGACCTGCTGGCCGATGCGCGCCTTCTGCTTGCGGGCGACGATCCGCTGCTGCGCCTGCATCACGCGGCGCTGCCGCTTCCGCTTCACCGCCTCCGGCACATCGTCTTCGAACGCCGCCGCGCCGGTGCCATCCTGCGGTGAGTAGGTGAAGACGCCGACGTGGTCGAACTCGATCGCCTTGACGAAGGCGACCAACTCGTCGACGTCCTCCTCGGTCTCACCGGGGAAGCCGACCACGAAGGTGGTGCGGAGGGTGACGCCTGGCAGGGCGTGCCGGAGATTGCCGAGGAGCGTCTCGTAGCTGGCCCGCGATCCGGGGCGACGCATCCGCTTGAGCACCGCCGACGAGGCGTGCTGGAGCGGCAGGTCGATGTACCGGACCACCTTCTCGGACGCCGCCATCGCCTCGATGGTTTCTGCGGTGATGGTCGTCGGGTAGAGATAGAGCAGCCGCACCCACTCGAGCCCGTCGATCGCGTTGAGGGCGCGCAGCAGGCGGGCGAGAGCCCCACGGTCCTGACGGTTGCGGTCGATCCCGTAGAACGTCGTGTCCTGCGAGACGAGCAGCAGTTCCTTGACGCCACGCGCGGCCAGCGACCGGGCCTCGGCGACGATCGACGCCTCGTCGCGGCTGCGGTAGGCGCCGCGCAGCTTCGGGATGATGCAGAAGGCGCAGTTGTAGTCGCAGCCCTCGGCAATCTTCACGTAGGCGTAGTGCCCCGGCGTGGTGAGGCGTCGTGGGGTCGCCGCGTCGTAGAGATACGTCGGCAGCACATCGGACTCGCGGTGTCGTGCAGCCCGCCTTCGCTCCTCCGGAGCTTCGGCGGGTTCGCTTCGCGAAGCCTGACGGGTGAGTTGCTCCGCGGAGCCATCGGCACCGCGGCGGAAGAGGCCGACCGTGGCTGGCGCCGGGTTCACCCCTCCTGGCGACGGGTCCAGGGCGCCGACGATGTGGTCGACTTCGCCGGTGCCGAGCACGGCGTCGATTTCAGGAATCTGTTCCCGCAGTTCGTCGCGGTAGCGTTCGGCCAGGCAGCCAGTGACCACCAGCCGGCGCGCCCGCCCGCCGGTCTTGTGCTGCGCCATCTCGAGGATCGTGTTGATCGACTCCTGCTTGGCCGAGTCGATGAACGCGCACGTGTTCACCACGAGCACGTCGGCCTCGGCCGCATCGCCCGTGATCTCGTGCCCTGCCTGCTCGGCCAGTCCGAGCATCACCTCGGAGTCGACGAGATTCTTGGGGCACCCGAGTGAAACCAGACCAATCTTCATAACGCCTACAGCCTGCGGCCTACAGCCTACCTGAACATTTCAACGACGAACGACGAACGACGAACGACGAACGACGCACGACGCACCACGGACCGCGCACCACGACGACCGCATCACCCCGACAGGTCTAGCGGCCGGACTCTGTCCGGCCGACCCTCGGCAATGGCCGTCGGACACAGTCCGACGGCTACACGTGGCAGCGCAGACTGACCGTCGGACGTCAGCAGGACAACCGCCCGCGGTGACGGACCGCTCGGAAGCGGTCCCTGCCAACCGACTGGCGTGACCCCGGCACCCGGTACCCGGTACCCGGTACCCGGTACCCCGCTCTACCTACGGATACAGCCGATACAGCATGCGCGGATACGGAATCGTCTCGCGCACGTGCTCGAGCCCGCAAATCCACGACACGACGCGCTCGATCCCCATGCCGAAGCCGGCATGCGGCACCGAGCCGTAGCGGCGCAGATCGAGATACCACTCGAACGCTTCCTGCGGCAGCTCGTGGTCCTTGATGCGCTGCACGAGCAGGTCGTAATCCTCGAGCCGCTGCCCGCCGCCGATGATCTCGCCATAGCCCTCGGGCGCCAGCATGTCGACGCACAGCGCGAGATCCGGACGGGCCGGATCGGGCTTCATGTAGAACGCCTTGACCGCGGCTGGATAGCGATGGACCAGCACCGGGCGGTCGAACTGATCGGAGAGCACCGTTTCGTCGGTGCCGCCGAAGTCACCACCCCATTCGACCGGCAACCCGGCGCCCTTCAGGCGCTCGATGGCCTCGTCGTAGGAGATGCGGGGGAACGGCGTCTTCACCGCCTCGAGCTTCGCGATGTTGCGTTCGAGCTGCGCCAGCTCCGGCCGGCGCGTCTCCAGCACTCGCGCCACCACCGACTCGACCAGCTGCTCGGCCAGGTCCATCGTGTCGTCGAGATTGGCGTACGCCACCTCCGGTTCGACCATCCAGAACTCGGTCAGGTGCCGGCGCGTCTTGCTCTTCTCGGCCCGGAACGTCGGCCCGAAGCAATACGTCTTGCCGAGCGCCATCGCGTTGGCTTCGTTGTACAGCTGTCCGCTCTGCGTCAGGTACGCTGTCGTGTCCTCGAAGTACTTGACCGGGAACAGCGTCGTCGTGCCCTCGCAGGCCGACGGCGTGAAGATCGGCGTGTCGGCGAGGATGAAGCCGCGGTTGTTGAAGAAGTCGCGGACCGCGTCGATCACCGTGTGCCGCACCCGCAGCACCGCCTGCTGGCGCTGCGACCGGATCCACAGGTGGCGCCGATCCATCAGGTAGTCGACGCCATGCTCCTTCGGCGTGATCGGATAGTCGTGCGCCTCGGCCACCACGGTGAAACCGGTGCCGGTCAGCTCGAAGCCGCCCTTGGCGCGGGCGTCGGCGCGTACCACGCCGGTCACCGTCAGGGCCGTTTCCTGCGACAGGTGATCGGCCTTGGCGAACAGCTCCTCGCCGATGTCGGCCTTCGACATCACCACCTGGATGAAGCCGGTGCCGTCGCGGACGATCAGGAAATGGATCTTGCCGCTCGAGCGACGGTTGTGCAGCCAGCCGCGCAGCGTGACTTCCTGGCCGTCGAACCTGGCGATGTCTTCGATGTAGGCGATAGGAGGCATAAGCAGATGCACACGGCGTTGGTAGGGACGCGCCGCCGGCGCGTCCGAGAATCGTCGGACGGCCCGGCGGGCCGTCCCTACCTATCTTGTCTCGTCCGTACCCGGAACCCGGTGGCCCAGATCCTGGTTCCCGATCCTGAGGCTACTCTTCGCTGAAGCTGAATGCGTCGGTGCCGAGCAGCGACTCCAGCCGCGTGCGAGCCCTGGCCGCACGCTTCAAGGTGGCGGCAGGACCATCAGGCCCGGCCGCCAGCTCGAACAACAGCGTGCCGTCGTAGCCGACCTTCTGGAACCCGATCGCCAGCTCCGGCCAGTCGATGACGCCGTCGAACGGCACGCGATGGTCGTCTTCGCGCCCGCCGTTGTCGTGCAGGTGCGTCGTCACGAGGTAGCCCGCCACGGTTTCGAGCGCGTCGAGCACGTCGCCCTGCAGCCGCGCGTGCCCGACGTCCAGGCAGATGCCGAGCCCGGGAAAGTCCTCGTCCTCGATGATCCGGACCAGGTTGCGCGCGGTGGACAGCGCGTTGGGGATCACTTCGACGGCGATGGTCACGCCCACCCGCGCGGCGACCGGCACCAGCGCCTCGAGCGTCTTCAGCACGGCGTCGCGCTGGTTGTCGCCGCTCGGCGGCGCGTAGGCGTCCGGCACCCCGAGGTGCAGCACGAGGTATGAATACGGCACCGATTCGGCGAGCGCCAGCGCGTGCGTGCACTCGTCGATGGTCCGTGCCCGGTGACTGGCCTGCGCCGAGGCCGTCGAGAACGGCGGTCCCCAGGTCGTGCCGTGCAGGAACTCGGTGATCGGCGCGTGGACGCTGTGCAGGCGTACGCCCGCCGCCGCCGTCCAGGCCGCCAGGTCACGGCCGACCTGCGGGTCGTGGTAGTCGACGTGTGATCGCGTTGCGAACACCTCGACGGCCGTGAATCCGTGCGCCGCCGCCGCCTCCAGATGGGCCGGTCCGAGCGTCTCGGCGTGGAACAGGTGTGTCGAAAGGCCGAAGTCCAACCTCACGATTGTACAGGCCTGCGGCCTACAGGCTGCGGGCTACCTGAGTTCGTCGACGTGCGCGGCCAGGAGGTCGTGCAGCCGGCCGAACGCGCGGTAGCGCGCCAGGTTCGTCCGCACGTACCGCAGGGTGCGCGGCATGTACTGGATGTACACCGGGTTCTGCTTGGCGATCGTCTGATAGCCGAAGGTGCCGAGCGCCTTGAGGTTCCGCTGCAGCGACATCACGTCGAAGCGCTCGCGGAACTCGGCTTCGGACTCGGGCCGGCCGGTCAGCGCCAGGAAATAGGCGAGCAGCCAGTTGACCATCGAGTCCGACAGGTCGACGTACGAATCGCGCAACAACGACGCGAGATCGTAGGTATCCGGCCCCAGCCGCGCGTCCTGATAGTCGATCAGGTAGAGCTTCTGCCGGTGCAGCATCAGGTTGCGGCTGTGGTAGTCGCGGTGGCA